>CALGAD010000029.1 GCA_937951955.1 uncultured Bacillaceae bacterium | reverse complement strand
ATTAGGCACGCCGCCAGCGTTCGTCCTGAGCCAGGATCAAACTCTCCAAAAAAGTTTGCTAGCTCAAAATTAAACTGACTTGGGTTCGCTTTGTCTTGTTCAGTTTTCAAAGTTCAATCTTCTCTCGCAAAAGCGACTTTTTTAATATATCATGTAATCTTTCTAATGTCAACAACTTTTTTATTCATCATGTCGTCTTGCTGACAACAGATATTACTATAACATCTCTCTTCTTTTCATGCAACAAAAAAATGTATGTATTTTTCTTCCATTTTCATTCATCATTATAAACGAATAAACACCATGGAAAAGAACCCATCTCCATGTTATTCGATCATAAACAAAAACGACACGATTCGTTAGTCTACATGGAATAACATTAACGTATATCAATTTGATTATATCCGGAAAGTTCATTTATATGGTGCAATATCCTGATTCGCGTTTTTTACTTTCATTTTTAAGATCATATTGTTAGGAAATCCATCGTAAATACCTCTAATACCCTTTGGAAATTCTAAATCAACAGCAAGAAATAAATCTATTAATCGATCTGTGAAAAAAGGCTACTCTAAAACGATAATATGTTCTTGTATTCTTTGCTAAAATAAGGGAATACCCGATACGGATATTCCCTTACATTCTAATTTGATATGCTCTATTGTCTACTTCTCATTAACGGGAATAACAATACATCACGAATAGACTGGGAGTCGGTCAATAACATGACAAGTCTGTCGATACCAATTCCCAGACCTCCGGTTGGCGGCATTCCGTATTCTAATGCCTGGACGAAATCTTCATCCATCATATGTGCTTCTTCATTACCTAATTCTCTTTCTTTTAATTGCTGCTCGAAACGTTCTCTTTGATCAATCGGGTCATTTAATTCTGTAAAGGCATTCGCCGTTTCACGACCAACGATAAATAGTTCAAATCGATCGGTAAAACGCGGATCTTCCGGATTTTTCTTGGCTAACGGTGAAATTTCCGTAGGATGCCCGTAAATAAATGTTGGTTGAATGAGCTTTTCTTCAACAACTTGTTCAAAGAACTCATTGATAATATGGCCAACTTGCATGTTTTCATCAATTTCGATGTTATGTTCCTTGGCTAAAGCACGGGCTTCTTCTAGGGACATTTCTTTCCAGAAATCGACACCTGTATGTTCTTTAATCGCATCGACCATATGAATTCTCTTCCAGCCCGGTGTTAAATCAATTTCGTGTTCACCGTACTGAATCTTTGTCGTTCCCAGTACTTCTTGAGCAACATGGGATATTAAATTTTCCGTTAAATCCATAATGTCTTCATAATCAGCGTAGGCCTGGTACAACTCTAACATCGTGAATTCCGGATTATGCTTCGTGCTAATTCCTTCATTCCGGAAAACACGGCCAATCTCATAAACCCGCTCCAGACCACCGACAATTAAACGTTTCAAATGTAACTCTAAAGCAATTCTTAAATATAACTCCATATCTAAGGCATTATGATGCGTAATAAATGGTCTTGCCGAGGCACCACCTGCAATAGAATGCATCATCGGCGTTTCAACTTCAAGGAATCCTTTGTTATCCAGGTAATTCCGGATCGATTTAATAATTTTACTACGTAAGATAAAGGTTTTTTGGCTGTCGTGGTTCACGATTAAATCTAAATAGCGTTGACGGTAACGTTGCTCGATATCTTTTAACCCGTGCCATTTATCCGGAAGGGGACGTAACGCCTTCGTTAAAATTTGAAAATCTGTTACTTTTATTGATAATTCACCAACACGTGTTTTGAATACCTGTCCTTTCACTCCGACAATATCGCCCAGATCTGTCATTTTAAAAAGTTCATATTGTTCGTCGCCCACTTCATCGCGCCGTACGTAAATTTGAATTTGGCCGCTCACATCTTGAATGTGGGCAAAACCTGCTTTCCCTTTACCACGTTTCGTCATAATCCGGCCGGCAAGTTGCGCCTCGATATTTTGACTTTCAATTTCTTCATTTTCCAGGTGATCATAAAGTTCCTTCAATTGCGCCGCTTTATGGGATATATCAAAACGCTTTCCGAAAGGATCGATACCCTTTTCTCGTAAAGCCTCCATTTTTTCTCTACGAACTATCAGTTGATCGTTCAGTTCTTCATGACTCATATGATCATCACCATCCAAAATCAATATGTATATTCATAATTTTATCCACGTTACGCACAATTAAATCTATTATAACAAAATAAAACTGCCAGAGACACTGGCAGAATCGTTCTTCTATACCATTGATATTATAGGGGATATATTTACGCCTTGTCAATTTTGGGAAAATCCCGTTCATGCAACATCGCTCAATTTTTAACCACCAAAACTCCTTTTCGCTAACTATTCTGCAGGAAACTCTCAAGCTCCATCACCTATAATCACCGTTAAGATATTTTACTGACCACCCCACCGCAATCGAATGTTAATACATATATATATTTTTCTTCTTACTTCTTTATTTTATATTTAGTTTGCATATTAATGATTAAGCTAATACGATACTTTTTTCAAAGAACAAAAGCTTTTAATAGTATTTGCAAAATATTGATCGCATTTTTTCCTTCACATTTGAGTTAAGTAAACTTTCTTTCCAGCAAATTTTCAAAACACATCATAGAAAAACCGTGTTCCAAATCCTTGTTCACATTTTTTCAGGCCCTTGAAGCGAATAAAAAAGCATGCAGAGTTTTACTCCACATGCTTTGACAATGAAGGTGTGTATTATTCAAATTTATATAAATCGGTGCTCAAGTAACGTTCACCGTTATCCGGAATGACTGCAAGTACTTTTTTGCCAGGTCCTAATTCTTTAGCCAGTTTGAAAGCTGCGTGGATAGCCGCTCCTGCAGAGATTCCGCCAAGAATCCCTTCAAGACGGGCAACTTTTCTCGAGGCTTCGAATGCCTCTTCGTTCGATACAGTATAGATTTCATCGTAGATTTCCGTATTCAATACTTTCGGCACAAACCCGGCTCCGATTCCCTGGATTTTATGGGAACCTGGTTTGCCACCGGATAAAACAGGCGAATCTTTCGGTTCGACAGCAACAATTTTAATGTTTGGATAATGCTCTCTTAACACCTGACCTGCACCAGTAATCGTACCCCCGGTACCAATCCCTGCGACAAAGCCATCCAATTGATCGCCCATTTGTTTTACGATTTCAGGACCTGTCGTTAAACGATGGACTTCCGGGTTTGCTTCGTTTTCAAATTGCTGTGGCATGAAATATCCGTGTTTTTCCGCCAATTCTTTCGCCTTGGCAATGGCGCCTTTCATGCCATCCGGTCCAGGTGTTAAAACTAAATCAGCACCATAGGCACGGAGTAAATTCCTTCTTTCTAAACTCATTGTCTCGGGCATCGTAACGATTAATTTATAGCCTTTTGCAGCAGCAACCATTGCCAGGCCGATCCCGGTGTTACCGCTTGTTGGCTCAATAATTGTTCCACCCGGTTTTAGGACACCTTTCTTTTCAGCGGCTTCTACCATCGCCAGTGCGATGCGGTCTTTTACACTTTTTGCCGGGTTAAAATATTCCAATTTCAGATACACATCGGCAGAACCTTCCGGAACACTGCGATTTAACTTCACAACGGGAGTTTCTCCGACCAATTCCACGATTGATTGAGCATTTTTCACCATGCGATCCACCCCTAATTCCAAGTAAGTTTATTGGTTTAATCTATTTTATGCATACGCCCGGTGCAATGTCAATCATTTTACGAATTGTTCATACTTTTTCTCCGATCCGTCGCCTTTGTTTTCAGCTGTTCCAGCTCTTCCCGGGAGAAGTGGTATTTTTCATTACAAAAATGACATTGGACTTCCGCCTGACCATCTTCTTCAATCATCTCTTCCAATTCGGTCACTCCCAGTCCGATCAAAGCATTTTCAAATCGTTCCCGCGAACAACTACAGGTGAAAGAAACAGGCAGTTTATCAATGATTTTCACATGTTCTTTCCCGAGTAAATACGCAAGGATTTCTTCCGGTGATACTCCTTCATCGATTAATGTGGATACCGGCTTCGTCTCTTTTAAATTTTCCTCGATCATCGTGATTGTCTCATCACTTGCACCCGGCATCACCTGGATGATAAACCCACCTGCCGCTTTAATGGAATGATCCGTATCAACAAGAACCCCTACCCCCACTGAGGAAGGAACTTGTTCCGATTTCGCAAAATAATACGTAAAGTCTTCACCCAATTCCCCGGAAACGATCGGAATCTGACCGGAGAAATAATCTTTTAACCCGATATCTTTAACAACAGTCAACATCCCGTCTCTACCTACCGCCCGTGCGACATCAAGTTTTCCTTTTTCATTTAACTCAAAGTCCACATGGGGGTTCGTCACATAACCGCGAACTTCCCCCTTCGCATTGGCATCGACTAAAATAACACCAATCGGACCGCCACCTTCAACTTTTATGGTAATGCGGTCATCTCCTTTTAACATCGCACCCATCATCACGCCGGCGGTTAATGTCCTCCCTAAAGCAGCGGAAGCGGTCGCCCATGTATCGTGTCTTCTTTGCGCTTCACTAACCGTTTCCGTTGTATTAACGGCATATGCCCGGATACTTCCGTCGTGTGCGATAGCTTTTACTAAATAATCTCCCATTACAATTCACCTTCCAGTTTAAATTCTTTTGTCTTATTTCTTTCGTATATAACATATAGTCCCTTTAATGTGATAAATAAATCCACTTTGTCAATGACATTTGTTTCGTTGGCAATTAAAGGGGCAAGACCGCCGGTCGCGATGACATAAGGTTCCATTTCCGCTTCTTTTTTCATGCGCGTTACAATACCTTCCACCAAACCGACATAACCGTAAAAAACTCCCGACTGCATGGCGCTGACTGTCGTATTACCAATAATATAATCGGGAGGTGCAATTTCAATCCTAGGCAATTTTGATGCTTTTGAATACAAAGCTTCCGTCGAGATCCCGATTCCCGGGGCGATAGCTCCCCCCATATACTGCATCTTTTCATTTATGTAGCAAAATGTCGTTGCTGTTCCAAAGTCGATAATAATTAACGGTCGCTTTTTGCCGTATTCTTCGATCGCCCCCACCGCATTGACAATCCGGTCAGCACCTAGCTCATGCGGATTTTGGTACTGGATATCCAGGCCGGTGTCAATGTCCGGACCGACAATTAATGGTTTTTTACGAAAATATTTTTGGCACATTTTTTCAAGCGCAAAATTGATTGGCGGTACGACCGAAGAGATGATAATCCCTTCTATGTCTTGAAAAGAAAGATCTTTATCAGTAAATAACGCTTTTAACAACATCGCCATTTCATCTTCTGTTTTGTTGCGATCGGTACTGATGCGCCAGTAATGGAAAAGATCCCCCTTGTCATAAATCCCCAGGACTGTATTCGTATTCCCAACATCAAGCATCAATAACATCCTGTTCACCAACTCAACTTTTTGATTGCTGAAAACATCTTAACATAAAAGAACTCCTGTAAAAAATCGAATGACTTACTTTATTTTCAGTATTTGTCTAAGGAATTTTCTCCATCCAAGAAAAAAAGGGCTGAATCATTCAGCCCCTCAAACAAGTACATTTATTAAAATTTAAATGGATCACCGAACGGATCATCTTTCCGATTTTGATCGTCTTGATCATCCTTTGCAGACGGTTCTTCTTTCGATTCTGTTTTGCCAGTAACATGAACTTTCGGTTCCTGTGTTTCCGAATCCTTAGAATCTGTATCTGCCTTTTCATCGTCTTCCGGTAACGTTCCGTGTTCAAATATATGACGGATTTGCCGGGCATCTAACGTTTCTACTTTCAATAGCGCCTGGGCAATCGCTTCTAATTTATCGCGATTTTCCGTTAAAATCTTCTTGGCTTTCTCATAGCATTCCCAAATAATTTTTTGGATTTCTGTATCGATTTCAAAGGCTATCTTATCGGAATAGTTTTGTTCCGTACCAAGGTCGCGCCCAAGGAAAACATGTCCTTGTTTGTTACCGAATTGCAAAGGACCCAACTTGTCGCTCATTCCCCATTCCGTCACCATGCGGCGAGCAATTTGCGTGGCGCGCTCAAAGTCATTGCTTGCCCCAGTACTTACTTCACCAAAGACGATTTCTTCGGCAACCCGGCCGCCTAAAAGACCGGTAATCTTATCTTTGAGCTCTGGTTTCGTCATGAAGTAACGGTCTTCTTTCGGAAGCATCACCGCATAGCCACCGGCTTGCCCGCGCGGAACGATCGTTACTTTATGGACAGTGTCCGCATTATCAAGCACAAGTCCGATAACCGTATGCCCACTTTCGTGGTAGGCAACAATTTTCCGTTCCTTTTCGGAGATGACCCTGCTCTTTTTCGCAGGTCCGGCAATAACACGATCCGTTGCTTCATCGATATCAGACATATCAATCGTCTTTTTATTCGCCCGGGCTGCAACAAGCGCCGCTTCATTTAACAAGTTTTCCAGATCAGCACCGGAAAAACCTGGCGTGCGCTGGGCGATCGTTTTGAGATTTACTGACGGATGCAATGGTTTATTTCTGGCGTGAACCCGTAAAATTTCTTCCCGGCCTTTCACATCAGGACGGCCAACGGTAATCTGTCTATCGAATCGTCCTGGGCGAAGTAAGGCTGGGTCCAGAATATCTGGACGGTTTGTCGCCGCCATTACGATAATCCCTTCGTTTTCGCTAAATCCGTCCATTTCTACGAGTAACTGGTTCAATGTTTGCTCCCGTTCGTCATGGCCACCACCAAGACCTGCTCCCCGTTGCCGACCAACAGCATCAATTTCGTCAATAAAAATGATACAGGGGGCATTTTTCTTCGCATTTTCAAATAGATCACGCACCCGGGAGGCACCAACACCGACAAACATTTCAACAAAGTCCGAACCACTGATGGAGAAAAACGGAACTCCGGCTTCTCCGGCTACGGCTCGGGCAAGGAGCGTTTTACCTGTTCCTGGAGGTCCAACTAAAAGTACTCCCTTTGGAATCCGGGCACCAAGAGCGGAGAATTTTCGTGGATCCTTCAAGAACTCCACAACTTCGACTAATTCTTGCTTCTCTTCATCGGCACCAGCGACATCTTTAAAGCGAACTTTTTTCTTCTCATTGTTGTAGAGTTTTGCTTTACTCTTACCGAAGTTCATGACCCTGCCGCCGCTACCCTGAGATTGGTTAAGCAAGAAGAAAATAAAAAATAACAGGATGAGAAACGGAATCATCGAGGTCAAAAATTGGAGCCAACCGCTCGTTTCTGCAGCGGGAATCGGCTCAATCACCGTACCCTTTTCCAGAGCAAGCGATGTAATCATCGCCACATCTTGCGGGTTATTTAAAGCATTTACTGTAAAGTATTGATTTTCCTCATAATTATTTAATTGACCGGTAATGACATATACCTGTCGTTCCGGTTGTATCCGAATTCGTTCTACATTCCCATCTTCTAAATGGGTGATAAACTCATCGTAAGTCATTTGCTCGCTACTATCTTGATCTTGTGTAAAAACGCTGACAACAGCGATAATGACGAGAAATATTAACAAGTAAAAAATCGTATTACGCAAAATTCGATTCATCCTTGACCTCCTCTCAAAAGGCACCAAACAAACTTATTAAATAGTATCATAGACATTTAAGATATATCAAGACATACGGTTTTCAGGCTTAATCCACATTATGGATACCGGTATGGATAAAATTCTCATCAATTACTTGGAATATACTTCAGGTTTTAAAATGCCGACATACGGTAAGTTCCGGTATTTTTCTTCATAATCCAACCCGTAACCAACAACAAACTCGTTCGGAATGACGAAACAGGCGTAGTCCGGTTCCACATCGACTTTTCTTCCTTCTGGTTTATCCAGTAAAGTAACGATTTTAATGGATTTTGCTTTGCGATATTTGAAAAGATTAACTAAATATTTCAATGTCAGCCCGCTGTCAATGATATCTTCAATAATTAAAATATCTCTACCTTCAACGGATGTATCAAGGTCTTTCAAAATTTTCACTTCACCTGATGATACAGTTTTCCCTCCATAGGAAGAAACATCCATAAAATCCATTTCTAAATACGTATCGACTCGCTTTAACAAGTCGGCCATAAAAGGCATGGCTCCTTTTAAAACACCGACTGCCAAAGGGAAACGTCCTTCATATTCCTTTGTTAAAATCGCTGCAAGTTCCTTGATTTTTTCTTGAATTTCTTCTTCTGTTATTAAAACTTTTTCAATATCTTGATTCATGAAAAGATCCTCCTAGACGTGATTCTGTAATTTGTATTTTAACAATATTGCCTCTTGCCTTTCATTATCGGGAGCCTCGAATATTGATTTTTTTAAAAGCGGCACCCAAAGTATATTGTCGTCCCGGTCGGTAACGATCGGCCATTCATCCCTTTTATATATAGGTACTTTCTCGTTTATAAATACATCTTTAATTTTCTGTGATTGGTTTTTCGCCCCTTTTAACTGGATTCGATCTCCCTTTTTCCTTGTCCTTATATATATAGGAAAGGAAATTGATTTCGGTAAATAAAAACAATCGTTTCCTTCTCCGGAACTGTCGTGCTTTTCTTTCATTAGTAACTGTCCCCCGTTCGGCAAAGTAATCGTTTCACCCTTGTTCCAGGTTATCAAATAGGGAGTGGTTTTTTTGACGTTGAAAGAAAAAAGACAGTACTCATAGGATAAATGGACGAGCAAGCCTTTCGGGAGATTCAGCTTTTTAGATGGATGTTCCTTTTTTAATAGTTCAAGAATGGAATCAATATGTATACTCGTTAAATGAACAGGAACGTCTTCTTTATAAAGATAGTTTAATATTAGTTGAATACATCTCCTTTGTAAAGAGATTGGCCGCTCATTGATCGTTCCTCGATGTAGAACAATTCGATCGGATTCGATTTTGACCGCTTGATGAAAGAGATCGGTCGCAAGTTTCATTAAATATCGATCATCTTCAGCTAATTGTTCACTAAACCGCTGAAACTGCATATGTACATTTGGATTTTCATTTTTTAAAAATGGGAGTATTGTTCTGCGGAAGCGATTGCGGGTATAAATGTCCATTTCATTCGTTGCATCATAAACAGGTTTTAGGTCCTGTCTTTCGCAATAGGCGACGATTTCATCCTTTGTAACGCATAAAAAAGGACGAATCAAAAATCCGTTAGAAAATGGCCGTTTCACTCGAATTCCTGCTGCCGCACCAACTGATGTACCCCGGGTCAGGCGCATTAATATCGTTTCAATCTGATCATCACCGTGGTGAGCCAGTGCAAGAGTGGGAATATCATGTTCTTGCATAACGGAATGGAAAAATTCATAACGCAAATCCCTGGCAATTGATTCTGCACTTCCGGGACGTTTGGCCATTTCTTTCGGCACATTGATTCGTGTTCCGAAAAAGGGAATATTCCATTGCTTGCAGAGGTCTTCCACATATTTCATTTCCAAATACGATTCTTTTCCTCTAAACATGTGATCGACATGGGCACAAGATACGGTAATTCCCCATTGTTCTTTGTATTTGTTCAAAAAATGCAAAAGCGCCAGTGAATCCGGACCACCAGAGACGCCGACTAAAATATGTTCATTATTCCTTAATAACTGATGTCGCTCGATAAAATTGATCACCTTATTTTCAAATGTGTCCATGGTAAAAACCTTCTTGAAATTGTTTTTTATCTAAAAGCGAAAGCTTATAATCCTTCCCCTTTCGTTTGTTACAATTGTTTCATTATTCAATATTGTACCCTATTCGTTCCAGTTTTTGAAATGTTTTTCTTCAGGGGTTGCTTATTACATTATTTTTTCCATTATATATGCAACATATAAAAAACAAATAATAAAAATAATCAAAACTGTCTCCAAAACGCCGATGAATCTGCTCCTAACTTTTTTCTGTGGCGACTTCTGGCGTCTGCTTCCTTGTGTCTGTTGCAGCCCTTTCCCTTGTGAAACCTGCCGCTGGATGTCGCGAATCATTTCTTGATGCATGTGCCGTGCGTCCGTGTATTTTCCTGTAATCGCCTTTAACAAAATATCCTCATACCTCGCTAATTCCCGATTCTCACGGATAATGCGGTTTAGCTGCACGAGACCTCCTTCTTTTTTCGGAAAACGATTCGGATAATAACAATTGATCATGATCATCGCCACAGCGAATAAATCGTAGGACGGCTCTGCTTTGCGCGATCCCAATCCCCAGAAACCCCGATCGAAAAATTCTGTAAACTCTTTAACCGATCGGGAAAACTGCGTGGCTCCTCCGACATCGACACAGCGCACCCGAAAGGGCGTGGAGGTTACGATTAAATTTTCTGGTTTTAAATCACCAAAAATCCAGCCGGCATGATGGAGTTTATCAAGTTCGCTCAGTAACTGTAAGATGAGTACGGGAACCCACGATTTTCCTTTTTGTTCAATAAAATGAAGGAAAGGGGTACCGTCAATATATTCCATGACATAAAAGGGAATTGTATTCGTCCCCACGTTCCAATCATCGACATCGAATAAAGAAGGCCCGAGGGGAACATCCCCTTGAGCCTTTGCAAATGACTTGAGTACATTGACTTCTGATGTAATAATGCGGACGTCCCTGCTCATTTTCATGGCCACTTTTTTCCCGTTTACTTCAGCCAGATAGACGGACCCATTTGCACCGGACCCTAATTTGCGTACGATTCGGTACGTCTGTTTATGCCATTTTCCTTGAACAACCGTTCCCGGATGTATATCAACTGGATTCTTCATGGTAGAAATCATCACTCTTTGTTAAAAATCCGAAAATTGAGCGCCTGTCTTCAAAATGGCGAATCGCTTCTTTAATGGCCGGTCCGGTCGGGGTCATCCCACCCGGTATTAATTTTGAAAATACGGAAGAAATCGCATCAAGCCGGGGCGACCAATCGAGCAGTTTTTCGACATTTTTCTGTTTCCCGGGAAATACAAAGAGCGAGAACCTGTTATTTCCCATCCGCGCTGCCAAACTTAACGATAAGTCTAGCAGGGCTTCCTTTACGGTCGGCAATTTTTTCTTCATACTGGCGCTCGTATCGACTAAAATTAGTACATCTAAATTGACGGTCTCATTTAACTCATCAACGACTTCCATAATTTCGCCCCGTTTTTCCGGTGACAGATCTTCAATGGAAATATCTTTATTTAATATTTGCTTTAATTCTTGGTTCACGACCCCCTGTAAAGTTTGTGTCATCGCCTGTCTTGTCACCATTTGTACCGTTTGGGACAGAACTTCTGTAAAGACGATTTGACTGATACCACCACCTTGAGCGGCAATCCCTTCGATTTCTTGTCTAGCCGCCTCATCGATCTGGTCATTTTGAATGACACCGATTACATTGACAGTGATGCCCTGTTCCTTTGCTAAAGCCGCCATGGCAAGTGGATCCTCACCATAATTGGAACAGCCGTCCGTAATCAATAATATTTGGCGCACCGTTCCAGTTTTCATATGAACCCCTCCATTTCGGTCAATTCCCCTTCCCAACCTTTTCTCCAAGTTCAAAAGGAAATAAAAGGGTAATTCACGTTCAAGCCTATCCAAATTGGAGGGGTATTATACGCAATTTATGGAATTTTCCCTATTTTAACTATACTGCTACTGCCTGTCCATAACCATCAAATAGAAACTTATTTTAAGCTAATTTTTTTCGTAACGACGTGGTCGGAATCGTCGCCCATTTCGGGCTATTATGTTTAATTTTCGCCACAAGTACCGTCATATCATCCGGGATTTGTCCTCCCCGGGATCGGATAACTTCTTCTAGAATTAAATCGGCGACTTCTTGTGGATCATTCGTTTCAATTTCACGGATTCTGCGCTTTAACCATACATCGACATTTTCGATCACATCATTCGCTTCCAAAACCCCATCGCTCATCATAATGAGTAAATCTCCAGCCATGAGCTGTACATTAACCACATCTACATCGACTTCTTCCAAAATGCCAATCGGTAAATTGCTCGCATGCACCTTAATGACCTTTTGATCTCTTTTAATAAAACTTGGAGAAGATCCTACTTTTAAAAACTTCGAATGAGCATCCCGTAGGTCGATGATAGCCAGATCAAGCGTCGAGTATATTTCATCGGTCGTTCGTAATGTCAGGACGGAGTTAATCGATTTAATAGCGGTTTCTTCATCGATACCCGATTGCAACATTTTCTGTAATAATTGAATCGTATCGTTACTTTCACTATAGGCGCGTTCGCCATTGCCCATGCCGTCACTAATCGCCAGAGCATATTTACCACAACCGATCTCCAGCATGGTGAAACTGTCACCGGATAAGAATCCACCATCTTTCGCTGCATAGGCTACACCGGTATCGACAACAAACCGTTTTGTTGACCGAAATGTTGCTTTACAATATTCATGGGGTTCGGCAGGACAGTCATCCTTATGGACAACGATCGTTTCACCGACGATATCCGATAAGACCGGTGCAATAATTTTCTCAAACTCACCTAATCCGTCACAATACGGGATCGTAATATCGATATCGATATTCCCCTTTTGCAAACTGTAAATTTCGATGTGATCGATTTCGACACCGAAGGCTTGTAAAGTATCGATGATTTGCTCTTCTTGTTTTTCATAGTTTGCCTGTTCTTTTTGAATTTCCTTCGCAAAATTCCCCATGACCTTCGAGACACCGGCAAGCTGATCAGCAACCATTTTCCGTGTATCTTTTAACTGCTGTTTTAATATTTTATTCGCCTGATAATACGGTAACTCTTCTTTAATTGCCTGGATGACCTTTTCACTTTTCGAACAATATTTCCCCCATTTCCAGCGCGTTTGCGGCTTGATATTTCCGTTATTCTCCTGTAACTCTTCCATGATTGTCGTCATGCCACCATACACTTTACTAAAATTATTGAACCAGCAATCCGTCTTTCGATAGCAAAGCTGACACGTTTTTTCCGCCACTTCACTTAAGAAAAAGTCTATTTCCCGCTGTCGCTGTAATTCCTCATCCTCCTCTTCTCCTGATAAACTTTTCGATAACGTTTCAAAAAGTGATGAAAACTGGTTGACCTTTTTTGCAGTAATGTCACGCACTTTGCGCAAATAGGCTTCCTGTTCTTCCGTATGCTCGTTCGTCCCCGGAATTTGTATCGCCAGCCTGTCCGTGATCATCCTCGGTGTTAAGAATAAAAGAATGGTCGCAAATAACGATTCGTACAAGGTAACCAATAAATAATCCGTCCCGCCCGTGTACATCCCCATCAACAAAGTGGATAAAAGTAACCCGAAGGCGACGCCGATTTTTTTCCCTTCCCGCAACAGGCCGCCTAATAAGCCTGCAAAGGCGAGCAAGCTCATTTCGGATAAGTTTTCCACATAAGCGAGACCGAAGATTAATCCGGATACTACCCCAACTGTTGTGCCGACTGTGGCTCCTGCCGCAAGAGCGAATAATAAAACGATATAGCGAGCTAAAATATTCGATATCGCGATCGATTCAATCTCCCAATTAACCGTCCCGGTAATGATTGAAGCCAGTAATATAATTAAACAAACGATTTCTTCCGTTTTCAGGGAATGACGATGTTTTTTCTCCAGGGATAATAAAGGAACGCTTTGCATAAAGATAAGAGTAAGGACAAAGGCTAAACTCGCTTCCACGCCAGCCATGACCACATTATAGACCGTGACTTGCAGGACATCAGCAAATAACGCCAGGGATTTACCAAGTAAGATGGCAACGAAAACATAATAGGGAATGACACGGACTTCATTCTGGATGAATTTGCGCAATACGCGACTTAAAAGCAAGAAAATAGTGATTGTCATAAACGTGTAAATCGCATTGATAATCGAGTGGGAAAGTGCTCCTCCTACTAGACCGATGATCACGAGAGGAGCCAATCTTCTCCGAAATAAAAAAATAACAGCAAAAAACGGTAGACTGAAGGGAGAAAGGGTAGATAAAATAAAAGCCCGTCCTAATAGAAAGCTAGCAAAAAAGAAGATAAGTCCTCTCTTAAAAAATAACTCTTCCATTTTTCGCGAGAATAAGTCGATCATGTTTTGCAGCGATTGCTTTTGCGATACAGTATGCCGTCCCGTGATAGGATTAAAATAATTCATTTGCATCTTGTTCATCGATAAATCCCCCTCACCACATTTTTCTCTATTATAGTCAGTGCTAGAGGAGAAATTTGTCATATCTTCTGAAAAATCGGAAAAATCTTTCGACTTTTATTTACGAAATATGGGAAAATCAAACAATTCTCTTCAATTTTTTAATTGCCACATCCTCTTTTCTAGCACAATCGCCAATGGACAACAGGAGATTTTCGGATTGCTATGATTCGACAAATCGAAAACTAGTAAAATAGCAAAACCGCATTCTGTCTATTCATAATTTTCTCCCGTATTGACTTTTTTTACTGTCCATTATAAGATAAAAATTGGTGTTTATGGCGGTGTAGCTCAGCTGGCTAGAGCGTACGGTTCATACCCGTGAGGTCGGGGGTTCGATTCCCTCCACCGCTATTAAGAAAGCTTACGCCAGAGACAGGCGCGAAAAAAAGGCCAAAACCGAACGGAGATAAAGGAAACACGATGAATTGTGCAAGCCGATGTTGACTTATCAACAGGAAGGTTTCGGAAGTTTTCTAGGCGCTAGGGGCAGAAGCTAGACTGTGAAAAGCTGGATTATGATTAAAAAACGACATATGCCGCGGACATACATGGATAAATCAAAAAAGCTTTGATTCATTACTTTGAATCAAAGCTTTTTTATTGTAATTAAAAAAGGTTGCCCGAGGCAACCTTTTATATTCTTATATTATATAAAAGCATGATGCTCCATTACACGACAAACCGATTACTTCATAATTTGTTAGACAACAAGTTACCCTCTTCTTGATCCCCGTCCTCCCCGTCGTGATTCTGTATGACGTCTCAATGAGGAAAGGCGATCTTCGCTTTCTTTCAAGAAGCGTGCGATTTTTTGCTCAAAATCAATGTCGTTTCTTCGTTGCGGTGTTCGTTTCCGATGATTTGCTGGTCGATTGTTGCCCTGATCTTTAGCCTTTTTAATAGATAAACCAATTTTGCCATCTTTCCCAACATTCAACACTTTCACTTCAACTTCATCGCCGACTTTCAAATAATCATTAATATCTTTTACATACGTGTCGGCCACTTCGCTGATGTGAACGAGTCCAGTTGAGCCCTCTGGCAGCTCTACAAAAGCACCAAAATTAGTAATTCCCGTTACTTTACCGAGTAACTTGCTGCCTACTTCAATTGACATAAAAAAGAATTTCCTCCTTAAACTGATAAAAAAATACACTTAGATATATTATACGCAATCGCAAATGAATAAGTCAATGATTGCCGGAATTTCCCTATTCCCCGTCCTCCGGTACTGCGAAAATAATCTCGCCATCTTCTGATAATAATAATTCCTTCCGTACGTACTTTCCGAGATATTCATCATCTTGTAACTTAATGATTTCTTCTTCCAGGAGTTTTTGCTGCTCCTTTAGTTCTGCACTTTTTTCCTCTAATCGCTGTAATTCTTCCTGCTTTTCTGCAAGTAAGGACTCTTGTGCATGAATTGCTCTGATAAACGCAAAGGAAACAATGCAAACGAAAGCGAAAAACACGGTCAGCCTTCGTATCAAGCCTTTCTTCCGCCTTTGTTTCGCGATCATTTCCATCTCTTGTTGCCTCATATAATCATCATTCACAATTGGTATATGACGACGATGATGGCTCATCCTCACTGGCCCCCTTGCACCGTGTTGATTCTATTAATCTCTTTTATTTTCTCTTTATTCTCGTTTTTATGAATTGTACCGTTTTCACGCTAATATTTTTAATTGTTTTAAAAAATGCTGTCACCCTTATTCTAAATGATTCTGGAAGGAAGTTCCACAAGTATTTTGCAAAATGGAAAAAAGGTCTTAAGAAAAATATCAAAAGGCGGTAAATCATCCTTAAGATTGCTCGAATAAGAATGTACATTCCTTTACCGATCCATAGCGCTATTTGGAACAGGCCGGTGAAGATGAAGACAATCGGTTTGATAAGGAAAATCGTCACAATTCGTTTAACCAGGCGATATATCCATTTAATTAATGAAAGCAGCCTTTCCAATATATGCATATAGATGGTTTTGAATAAACTCTGGTAAGCACTAAAGCCGCAAACGATGGCCAGTATGATATAAAAACCAACTTCCCCGTTGTTTACTAAATAAAGTACGTAAAAGATAAGCAGGGCCTGGACAATCCAAAAGAGAATATCGGTCATAAAGACAAGCCACATGCGCTGACTTTTCTTTCTAAATACACGACCATACGTATCCAGGGCCATACCGATCCAGCCGCCCATGCCTACCATGGCTAACATCGTCGCTAGCTGGGTGGATAGACTCATTTAAACAACTTGCTAAAGAATCCTTTAGCCTTATCTCCATGATGATCATCTAAATACATTAAGTCGAAAACTTTCCCTTTAATCGAGACAATTCCCTTATCAACATCTAAATTTTTCATTTGCAAGTTTTGACCGCGTATGGCCAGATAACCCATCGTCGTTTCTAGCAAAAATTCCTCATTATCAAAACTTTCCACTTGTTTCACACCGGTGATGTCCAGAAGACGCCGTCCTTTTAAAATCACATCGTGCTCTTCTTGTATATTTCTATGATTTTTTAATGGATCATTTTGGAATTGGTTCATCTTCATCCCCCGATTTCCGTTCTATTCTCTAAAAAGAATATGCCTGTCCAGTTGAGAATAGAACTGAATCCCCCGGGAAATGTTCCATTAATGGAATTCTTCTTTCAACAGTGTATACATGGATGCTGCTTCTTCTTTCTTCGTCGTATCTAATAATTTTTCAACGCGAACCGTTACTATTTTATTGCCGTACTGAATCTCTAATTCATCCCCCACTTCCACGTTGGACCCTGCTTTACCCGGTCTGCCATTGATGAGTACGCGACCTTGATCGGCCATCTCTTTCGCCATGGTCCGTCTTTTAATTAAACGGGAAACTTTCAAATATTTATCTAACCGCATGTTGTTCCTCCTTATCATGATTATTTCTCCTGATGTTCAGGAGTTTTTTTCTATCATTTTCGCCTCTTCCCAAAATCGGTCTAATTCAGCAAGGGTAAAATCAGAGAAATCTTTTCCGCTTTTTTCTACTTGCTCTTCGATATACTGGAAACGCCGGATAAATTTGCGATTCGTTGCCAGTAATGCTTCTTCTGGATAGATCGACAGGAGACGGGCGACATTGACAATGGCAAATAGCAAATCCCCTAATTCCATTGTAATTTTTTCTTTACTTTGTTCATTTTCAATTTCTGCTTCAAATTCGGTCAATTCTTCCTTCACTTTTGCCAGAGCGGGGCGATAGTCCCCCCAATCAAAACCGACCTTTTTCACCGTTTTTTGAATTTCGTACGCCTGCATTAAAGCGGGCAACCCTTTATTAATATCGGCTAAAATCGAGCGCTTTTCTCTATTCGGATTTTCCTGCTCCTTGAGTTTTTGCCAATTGGCGATGACTTCCTGTTCACTCGCAACCTTTTTATCACCAAATACATGGGGATGGCGGTGAATCATTTTTTTCGATAGCGCGCTAATCACATCTTCAATTGTAAAATAGCCTTCATCTTCCCCGATCTGAGCATGCAGCATCACCTGTAACAAAACATCGCCGAGCTCTTCAACAAGATGATCATCATCCTGATCATCGATTGCTTCCAGCACTTCATGCGCTTCTTCTAATAAGTATCTTTTCAGTGACTCATGGGTTTGTTTTTTGTCCCAGGGACAGCCATTCGGTCCTCGTAATGTGGCGATGATCTCGCGTAAATAGTTAAAGTCTTTATACAAGATTGTTTCATCTTGAACCGGCGGAACGTAAATACTCGTTAAATTATGAACATCAAAATCATGGTCAAGTAAATAAAGGGGAATCTTTTCGACACGCTCATTCTTCGTTCCGGCACTTTTGATCACATAAATTTCATATGTATCCGGTAAGAGCTCCATCAATTCTAATTTGACATGGGATGCCGTTATCGCATCATAAACCTGTCCGATAATCACATGCTGGCGCAACTGGATTTGACTCTTGTGGAAATTCGTTGCATCAAGTAATTGAAATCCCTCAATAGGATCAAAGGTAGCAGCCTGGAACAACGCATCTAAAAAACTATGCCCGCCGGCTAACTCTACCGTCACCTTTCCTTCTTTTTCTCTCTCTAAAAGCATTTGCACGGTTTGTTCCGCCACAAGTGGGTGACCGGGAACAGCATATACAATCGATTGTTTTTCGGCTTCAGCTAGCAGTGTCTCGACTATTTTTTCATAAACATCGGAAAATGTATCGAAGGATTCGTAAATATGATCAAACGAAAAAAATTGTATTCCCTCTTCTTCCAGTTCACGAACAACAGGGTGTTCTTTTGTCCGTAAGAATGTTTTTCCGCTTCTTTTTAATAACCGGTAGACTCCTAAAGGTAAATCATCAATATCCCCTGATCCTAATCCAACAACAGTAACAATATTCATAAACATCCCTCTTATTTCAGTTTCATTTAATTCTATCATACCAGGCGCACGGGAAAAATAAATAATGGTCGTCGTAGCGCACTATGTGGCAGAAATGAATCCAAGTTTGACTCTCTATCCCCATATCCTTCGCTTGAATCAATAAAAAAGAAGACAGCCAAACTGCCTTCTTCTTTGATGATGATCCCGCTTATTATTGTTCCATCTGTCGCGCTAAAAAACCGGCCGCCGTTTCTGCTGCTTTTTTCTCTACTTCTCCTAGCGTCTCCTCTTTGGAGACGATAATAACCGTACCAATAGGATCGCCACCAGCAATAATCGGACTGATCGTGTATGATGTGAACTCTTCTTCCAGACCATCAACGATCGATATCGCTCCCGTTGTTGTTTCTAAAACAGTGGTTCTTTCTTCCATCGTTTTCTCTACTAATTCACTGATGTTTTTATTCAAATATTCCTTTTTGGAAGCACCGCTGACAGCGATAATCACATCTCGATCGCTTATAAAAACCGGACTGCTTAAGCTATCGAAGAGAGCTTCCGCATATTCCTTTGCGAAATCACTCAGTTCACTTATCGGGGAATATTTTTTTAAAATGACCTCTCCTTCACGATCAACAAATATTTCTAACGGATCACCTTCACGAATACGCAATGTTCTCCTGATTTCTTTCGGAATCACGACACGACCTAAATCATCAATTCTACGCACAATACCAGTAGCTTTCATTCACGTGTCCTCACTTTCCTTTGATGATCGTCTTGCTGAAATTGTTGCGAATCACGCCCGCGAAATGAATAAGCGAATGAAAATTTTTTCATTGGATTGAACAGGCCAGGTTCGCTCAATTACAATTGGAATGAGTATCCAAGCTTATAATTATTATCTTTCATCTGGAAAGTTCTATTCGTATTCCAAAACATTTTCTTTCACTACAACATTCTGGTATCGGTAGAAATAAAATCCACCGTCTCGTGATTCCACACGCTTGGCGCCCTATTTTCCACCTAGGAAACAGTTTTTACCTCTTTCTGGATAATATCCGGTAGATGGCGCGCTAATTTTTGTAAAACAGTGAGCCATTCCGCATCAGAGCTAAAGTTTTTAATCTGAATGGAAATTTTAAATTTTTCCCCGGACATACCGAAACCGACGATGCGCCCGAAGGAACGGTATATCGTATCTAATTTTTCAACATTGATCAATTCTGAATTATTCTTGTTAAATAGGATAACGATTTCATTGCCTTCTTTTTTCACGAGATCGACTCCGGCCTGCTGGCAATAAACTTTAATTTGAGAAATAGTAAACAAATGTTCCACCGGTTCTGGAAAATCACCGAAGCGGTCGATCATTTCATCTTGCAGTTCCGAAATATCATCCAGGGTTTTGATCGCGCGGAACCGCTTATACATTTCAATCTTCTGGTGACCATCAGCAATATACTTTTCCGGAATATATGCATCGATATCGAGATCAATTTCAACGTTCCGCTCTTCTTCTTGCGGTAATTCTCCTTTTCGCTTTTCGATCGCTTCTTTCAACATTTGATTGTATAAGTCAAAGCCGACGGAATCGATAAATCCGTGCTGTTGTGCTCCTAAAATATTACCTGTACCGCGAATGGCAAGATCCCGCATCGCGATTTTAAAACCGGATCCTAATTCCGTAAACTCTTTAATCGCCTGCAATCGCTTTTCCGCTACTTCTGACAAAATTTTATCTTTCCGGTAGGTGAAGTAAGCATAGGCGACACGGTTGGAACGACCGACTCTCCCCCGCAATTGATACAATTGCGATAGCCCCATGCGGTCGGCATTTTCGACAATCAATGTGTTCACATTCGGGATATCCACTCCGGTTTCGATAATCGTCGTGGAAACAAGCACATCGTATTCGCCATTTAAAAAGGAGATCATCACATTTTCCAGTTCGCTTTCCGACATTTGGCCGTGGGCAAAAATAAATCGGGCGTCCGGAACAAGCATGGAAAGTTGTTGCGTTTTCCGGTCAATATCTTCTACACGGTTATACAAATAATAGATTTGGCCGTTTCGTGCCAGTTCCCTTTCAATCGCTTCTTTCACAAGATATTCATTGTATTCCATCACGTAAGTCTGGACAGGAAAGCGATTTTCCGGCGGCGTTTCGATAATGGATAAATCCCGAACTCCGAGTAAGGACATATGCAACGTTCGGGGAATCGGAGTCGCTGTTAATGTCAAGACATCGATATTTGTCTTTAACTGTTTGATTTTCTCTTTATGGCGCACGCCAAAGCGCTGCTCCTCATCGATAATTAAGAGCCCTAAATCATGGAAGGTCACATCTTTCGATAGGAGGCGATGGGTGCCGACGACAATATCAAC
Organism: uncultured Bacillaceae bacterium; assembly: GCA_937951955.1. Lineage (GTDB taxonomy): Bacteria > Bacillota > Bacilli > Bacillales > Caldibacillaceae > CALGAD01. Next base: position 24,362 of record CALGAD010000029.1, on the reverse strand, counting down.
TGTTCCATTTTTCAATCCCTTGATCGTTTCCTGCTGTTCTTTTCTCGTGCGGAAACGACTGAGCATACCGATTGAGATCGGATAATCCTGGAATCTTTCCCGCATCGTTTCATAATGTTGCTGCGCTAAAATCGTCGTCGGTACTAAAAAGGCGACTTGTTTTCCGTCCATAATCGCTTTAAAAGCCGCACGCAGGGCAACTTCCGTTTTCCCGTAGCCAACATCACCGCAAAGCAAGCGATCCATCGGTCGCGGCTTTTCCATATCCCGTTTAATTTCAGCAATGGAACGCAACTGGTCTTCCGTTTCTTTATAAGGGAAGGATGCTTCAAATTCCCGTTGCAAATCGGTATCTGGTGAAAAGGCAAATCCGGGTCTTGCCTGACGTTCGGCGTAAAGTTTAATTAAATCATCAGCTATATCCTGGACAGATGATTCAACTTTTTTCTTGACTCGCTTCCATTCCGTCCCACCGAGTTTATATATTTTCGGCTCTTTCCCTTCGGCAGAAACGTACTTTTGGACAAGATGGATTTGATCAATCGGCACGAACAATTGATCATTGCCTTTATATTTAATTTTCAAGTAATCTTTATGGACGCCATTTATCTCCAGTGTCTCGACACCTAAATACTTCCCGATCCCGTGATTGACGTGAACGACATAATCGCCAATTTTCAGTTCATTATAGCTTTGAATTTTTTCCGCATTCGTCAAGTTTTGTTTACGGGGGACCTTCCTGCGAGTTCTTTTGTTAAACAATTCCGTTTCATTGATGACCGCCAATTTGTACATGGGGAATTCGAATCCGCTATTGAGCTGCCCCTGCAAAATTTGCGCCCTGTGTAAGAGAAGTTGCGAACTATCGTTGCGAATGACTTCCATCGAATAATCGGTCAATACTTGTTCTAACTTCTCTACCCGTTTTTCGTCTTCGCCGAGGAAAATGACCGTAAAGCCGGCCTTCTTCCAGCGTTCCATTTCCGTTTTCAACACGTGCATTTGACCGTGAAAGTTTTGCATCGGTTTGCACGATAAATTTAAAATATTTTGTGGGTTTACTTTCGGAACGCTCCGTAAAAATAGCGAAAAATATAAAATTGGACGACCTGATTTTAAAAACAACTCCGGAAGTTTATGGGAAATTTCCACATCATGAACAATTTTCCCTTCGCTGAGTAAAGACGTCTTCCATTCAGCCTCTTCTTTATCGAGAGACTCTATCATTTCAATAACTCTACTGATTTCATCGATACAAATCATGGTATTTTCCGGAAAATAATCTAATAGACTTGCCGGCTTTTCATAGGCAAAAGAGACGTATTTAAAGATTTGATCAGAAATTTGCCGCTCCCTTAAGAGCTCGATTTCTCCCTGTGTTTGTACCGCCAGGCGTTCTTTCACCGCAACATCTTTAATTCTTCCCAGACTGTTAGCAAGCTTTTGTTCTAGCTCTGTGACAATACGTTCGTAATGGCGATCTTCTAAAATATATTCCGAGGCGGGCCCGATAAATACCTCTTCCCTTTTATCTTTGGAACGCTGATCATGAACAGAAAACGACCGAATCGAATCGATCACATCATCAAACAGCTCTATCCGGATCGGATCTACTTCTGTCAATGGATAAATATCGATGATTCCACCCCGGATACTGAACTCCCCTGGCGATGACACCATATCCGAACGCACATAGCCCATCTCTACTAAAGTATGGACTAATGTTTGCAAATCGATCACATCATCGACTTTCCAGTGGAGCAAGTGGGATTGCCAGATATCTTTCGGAGGCAAAATTTTTCGCAAACCTGCAACCGGAACGATTACAATTCCTTTTGTGGCGCTGCAAAGATAATTCAACGTGGCGATGCGTTGTGCGCGCAGTTCCGGGCTGGCAATATTTAAATCAGCAATCATCAGTTCATTCGCCGGATATAAAAACACTTCATCTTCAGGAACTAGCTGAACTAAATCATCATATAATTTTTGCGCCTGTAATAAATTGTAAGTGATGATAATATGGGGCTGCTTTGTTGTTTCATATAAAGTCGCCAAATATAAAGAGCGGCCTGAACCGGATAAGCCAGCAATCAACTGTTCCGTGAGGCCTTCCTTTATTCCGGCGACGATCGAATGGACATCTTTGTTATCTTTAAAAAGTTGTACGATTCCTTTCATTACTGCCCCTCCTCTCTGTAAAGTTGCATTCTCTATCGGCATTTTATAAGATTTATAATGTTTGCTATCAAAAGGATTTGAATATTCAAACACAAAAATGCTTTGGAAATCCAAAGCGGTCAATGTATATTGTATTCATTTTCATGATTATTCGGGTTTTGTAGAAACGATTCATAACATTCATCGCAAATGCTTTTCACGTGCACGTCACCTTTTGCATCATAGGATATCATTTCGTTTCGTTCTTCTTCTGTTAATATATGAAATCCGAGCTGTTCATCGCCAAACAAATTTTCTTCAATCATGCCGATGCTCGTTCCGCAGCGACGACAATAATAATAAATCGCCAACTTCGTCCCTCCTAAAATGCCTCTTGTATATAAATATTATGGGCATTTTAGGAAAAGGTTATTCATCATTCAGTATACCAAATCTTGATTCAGAAATCCGATGGGAAAATGGATATTCCGGTCAAGTTTAGCGATTATAAATATTCATACATTCATTAAAAGGTTTTTCTAGCCACATTTCACTTGCAGCCACCACGCGCTCAATCGCCTCTTCAATTAATTCCGCCTCTTCAGCGGTAAAATTCCCGAGCACATAATTCACAATAGGAATATTCGTTTCCGGTCGATCAATCCCGATGCGAATCCGTTTAAACTGCTGTGTACCTAAATGCTGGATAATGGACTTGAGCCCGTTATGACCACCGGAGCTCCCTTTATAGCGCAGGCGAATCTTTCCCGTTGGTAAATCGAGTTCATCATAAATGATGAGCAAGTTATCGAGCGGAATTTGAAAATATTGCATGAAGGGCGCGACAGACTCACCAGAATTATTCATAAAGGTGAGTGGCTTTAATAACATCACTTCTTCGCCACGAACAGTCCCTTTACCGTATATCCCTTGAAATTTACTCCGGGTGAGCGGAATTTGCCATTTTTCCGCCAGACGATCGATCGTTTGAAAGCCCACATTATGACGCGTTTTTTCGTATTTTTTTCCAGGATTCCCTAAACCAACAATCAACTTCAACGCTTGCCACCTCCATTTTCTGGCGTTTCCGAAATGACGAATACAAGGATAAAAAGAGGTAACCGCATCGGTTACCTCTTCCACCGTTCGTTATCATCCATTTATTCTTCAGGCTCTTCAGGATTATCCGGAATGCCGGGTTCCTGTTCTTCGCCCGTATCAATATTCTCTTCCTGTTTTGGTGGTAAAATTGTAACCACCGCATCCGTTTCAGGATGATTGATCGTAAACGGATAACGCGCAGCAAGTTGTTCAATTGTTATCGCATCACCGATTTGCAAGTCGGTTATATCAATTTCAATGCTTTCCGGAATTTCCTCAGCTTTAGCCGTTATGTTCATTTCGTACATTAATTGTTGCAAGACGCCACCGTCTCTTGCTCCTTCTGCTTCGCCAACGAGTGTGACATTAACGGTTGCTTCAATTTCCGAATCCTCTTCCACGGCCATCAAATCAACATGCAAAATATGGTTCGTTAAATTATCCCTTTGCACATCGCGTACGAGAACCTTTTGCTGTTTACCCTGTAATTCGATCGCATATAAACTATTTCGTCCATGTTCACGAACTTGCTTCAATAAATCGATTTGATCGACAGATACGTGAGTTGTCGGGAAATTTTTCCCGTAGACAACTCCCGGGATCAAACCATTATTACGTAACTCGTTTAATTGTGCTCTCGTTCCTACAGTTCGTTCTGCTACTTTTAATACTGGTACCATTTAATTCCACCTCTCTAAGGGAGTCAATAATTCTTGATCATCAATCAAATACACGATTATGTTACCCTCTTTGATGCGAAATTAAAAATAATACCTGTTAACATTTTACAGAGCGCTTCTTTAATTAGTCGAATATTTCACTAATGGATTTATGTTCGAACACCCTGGTAATCGCTTCAGCAAGCTGTGGAGCGATTGATAATTGAACAATTTTCTCGATCTTCTTTTCTTCCGGCAGATTGATGGAATTCGTGACAACAAGCTCTTTTAGCTGGGAATGTTTAATCCGTTCAACAGCAGGACCGGACAAGACTGGATGGGTACAGCCCGCATAAACTTCCTTTGCACCATTTTCAATTAAAGCATTGGCTGCTAAAGTTAAAGTCCCCGCTGTATCAATTATATCATCAACAAGAATTGCTGTCTTACCTTCAATGTTACCGATAATATTCATTACTTCTGCGACATTTGGCCGCGGGCGTCTTTTATCGATAATCGCAAGTGGTGCTTTCAGTCGATCAGCCATCTTCCGGGCCCGTGTGACACCACCATGATCCGGAGAGACAACAACTACATCCTGCAACTTCTTATTCTTAAAGTAATCGGCTAACATGGTGACACCCACTAAATGGTCAATGGGGATGTCAAAAAATCCTTGAATTTGCGGAGCGTGCAAATCAATAGTAATCAACCGTGTAGCTCCCGCTGTTTGCAGTAAATCCGCTACGAGTTTTGCCGTGATCGGTTCCCGCGCACGTGCCTTTCGATCCTGGCGGGCATATCCGTAGTAAGGCATGACAATATTAATGGTTTTTGCTGACGCCCGTTTTAGCGCATCAATCATGATTAATAATTCCATTAAATTTTCATTGACCGGATCACTTGTGGACTGAACCACAAACACTTCGCAGCCGCGAATACTTTCTTCAATATTGATCTGGATTTCCCCATCGCTGAAACGTTTTACGGTACATTTTCCTAATTCCACACCGATAATATCCGCAATTTCTTTCGCTAATTCCCGGTTCGAACTTAACGTAAATAATTTTAATTTCCTAATCGGTCTTTCTTCAATCATGGTGCTGTCCCTCCGCAGATTTTCTCTTCTCATTCAATTTTTTCACATAATCCAATTTATTGACTTGACGGGCACGGGCGATGGATAATGCACCGTCCGGTACTTCATTTGTAATCGTTGACCCAGCCGCAACATAAGCACCTTTTCCGATAGTGACCGGGGCGACTAAATTGGAATTGCAGCCGATAAAAGCTCCATCTTCAATGGTCGTCTTAAACTTGTTTTGCCCATCGTAATTGACAGTAATGGAACCACAACCTATATTCACATCTTTGCCTACCTCGGCATCACCGATATAGGATAGATGAGAAACCTTACTTTCATTACCGATGGTTGATTTTTTAATTTCTACAAAATTCCCGATACGAACATGGTCATGAATCTCGGATTGGGGACGGATATGGGCAAATGGACCGATTTGAACCCCGGATCCAATGTGACTGTCAAAAATCGCGGAGTGACGTACCGTACTTCCGGAACCGATGTGACTATTATTAATTTCTGTATTCGGACCGATTACACAGTCTTCACCGATTTTTGTCGCTCCTCCCACGATTGTACCGGGATAAATAATCGTATCCTGACCAATTGCAACATCGGCATCGATATATGTGTGTTCGGGATCAATGATCGTCACGCCATTTTTCATATGATATTCGTTAATCCGCTTCCGCATAATCTTTTCCGCTTCTGCCAGAGCGACGCGATCATTGACTCCTAATGTCTCGGAAAAATCTTCTGTACAAAATGCCGAAACACGTTGACCTTCATTTTTTAAAATCTCAATGACATCTGGTAAATAATATTCACCTTGCGCGTTTTCATTCGTCACCTTTTCCAGAGCCTGGAACAAGGATTCATTATCGAAACAATACGTTCCGGTGTTGATTTCTTTTACTTTGCGTTCCTCAGGAGTCGCGTCTTTATGCTCCACAATTTTTTCGACATACCCTTTATCGTTTCTGATAACACGTCCGTACCCTTCCGGATTTTCGGTAACTGCAGTAAGTACCGTTACTTTGGCATTTTCTTCAATATGTTTATCAACCAATGCTTGAATCGTTTCAGCAGTGAGTAACGGCGTGTCACCACAAACGACAAGAGTATGCCCATTTTCTTTACCTAATCGTTCTTTTGCCTGTAAGACCGCATGACCTGTCCCGAGCTGTTCCTCCTGTAAGACAAATTCACAGCGACCTTCCAGTTCACTTTTCACCTTTTCCGCGCCATGGCCAACTACGGTAATGATTCGGTCTGCTCCGATTTTCGATACTTGATCAATAACATGGCTGACCATCGGTTTTCCGCAAACTGGATGTAACACTTTATATAACTTGGATTTCATCCTTGTTCCTTGCCCTGCGGCTAGTATAATCGCATATAGTTTTGACATGAAGCGCCCTCCAGTACACCTTTTATCCATAATAGAATATATCTTAAATGGGATATGATTTCAAGGAAGCGGAAGGAAGGATTATGGCGAGAAGACTTTCTATAGAGGGGTTTTTATTGCAAAAAATAAAACAAAAAAAGAGCCTTACTTATTAAGAAGTAGGCTCTCTTCGTTGCATTCATTTGTTCAGGAGGCGCCAGCTTCTTCCAATTTTTCTTCTAGCTCTCCCTGACGATGATATTCCGCCAAAACGGCATCTTGTACTTTCGCTCTCGTTTCCGAATTAATCGGATGAGCGATATCACGGAATTCTCCATCGGGAGTCCGTTTACTAGGCATTGCTACGAATAATCCATTATTCCCTTCGATGACACGGACATCGTGAACGACAAACTCGTTGTCAAAGGTAATGGAAGCAATTGCCCGCATCCGTCCATCGGTATTGACTCTACGCAATCTTACATCTGTTACTTCCACATTCTCACCACCTTCAAAGTAGACTTAATAATTTAAGTTCTACAACAAATAGTTTTTTCCTTCTTTTTCTTTTAAAATTTTTTAATTTTTCCTCTAAATCGATGGTGAAAATGATAGAATTAGAGCGATCTTTCTATTCTCCCTTTTGTTCAATTTGTTTGAAAACGCCCAGGAAATTACCTTCCTGAACTTCGATTTTCCTTTCTTCGGCATCCACATGCGTTAACCGAACAATCGATACGTATTGATCGACTAATCGCTGTTCTACTACCGCTGACTCTACGAGGACACAAATCCCCGCAACATGAGCCTGAAACTCTTCCAATAAGCTCATCATCCCGCGAATCGTTCCGCCCGCTTTCATAAAATCATCGACAATTAGTACGGTAGATCCTTCCGACAAACTTCTTCTCGCCAGGGTCATCGTTTGAATGCGCTTTGTCGAACCGGATACATAATTAATGCTGACCATGGATCCTTCCGTTATTTCTGTATCCCGACGGACAATCACGACAGGAACATTGAGAAATTTCGCCGTTGCATACGCCAGGGGAATCCCCTTCGTTGCGACCGTTATAACCGCATCAATGTTTTTATCCGCATAAAGGGAAGCAAACATTTTCCCTACACGATCAACGATTTGGGGGTTCCCTACAATATCAGCCAGATACAAATAACCGCCCGGTAAAAGCCGGTCTGGTTTTTGGATGAGCTGACGCAATTCTTCAATAAACGGTTGAATTTTGCTTTCCTTTGTATTCGCATAAAACAGAACACCACCGCGGGCACCCGGTACCGTAACTAATGTTCCGATTCCCTGCTCTTGAAACGTATTTTTTAATATCGTTAAATCTTCGCTAATCGACGACTTTGCCGCTTTGTATTTATCGGAAAAATACGTTAAGGGCGTTAATTCCTTTGGATGATTCAATAAATAATACGTCATATCGATCAGTCGTTCGCTTCTCTTCCAGCTCAAATCAATCACCTCTTGATAAAAACCGAATATTAATAACATTATTTTATTATATTATTCGGATATTCACAAGAAATCTTTAAAATTTCTGAAAAAACCAATTTATCCGATAGGTTTCCCTAACATTCTCACCCTGTATACTTGATCACAATATCCCCGTAAACCATTATACAATCGTTGCATTTTCGAATCATGTTTCACCAGGGCATAAAGGGTCGGGCCTGTGCCGCTCATGACTAAACCGTCCGGTTGAAAGCTTTCCATATGTTTCTTCATCCGTTCCACTTCCGGATAAAGTTTAAATGTCACACTTTCCAGCGCATTTTCCATGCGTTCACAAATCGCATTATAATCATGATTCAAAAGAGCATCGACCATTCCCCCTGTATCGGGATGAGAAATTTCCGCTAAATTCAATTTTTCGTATATTTCCCTCGTCGAAACGCCAATGGGCGGCTTGGCCAATACGACCCAGCAATTCGGCGGCGCTGGCAGAGGAGTTATTCGCTCCCCCCGTCCTCTAACGAGAGCCGTTCCCCCATATACACAAAAGGGAACATCCGAACCGATTTCAAGGCCGATTTCTGCCAGTTCATCCTGCGATAATTGTAAATCCCATAATTGATTTAAACCGCGCAATACCGCAGCTGCATCACTGCTTCCCCCGCCCAGTCCCGCCGAGACCGGGATTTGTTTATCAATATAAATATCGACACCGTGCTTTACCTGGAATCTCGTTTTTAACAAATGGGCCGCTCGATAAGCTAAATTTCTCTCATCGGAAGGTACATACTGGGCTTGGGACTTGATGGCAATTTCCCCCTGATCATTCATCGCCAATTCAATCCGGTCTGCCAGGTCCACAGTCGTCATGATCATTTCTAACTCATGATAACCATCCGGTCGTTTATGTAACACATCCAGGGACAAATTAATTTTTGCGGGTGCTTTCACGAATATTTTCATATCCTGTTCACCTACTTTACTGCAAATCCAACGGGATCGTGTTGCTCTATTTTATCATACCGCTCCTGCAATGAGTAGCGAGCGAAAGAACAGATGTTAGACGAATCGATCGTTTGTTTAAAACAATCGGTAAAATATTCCTCCACCTAGATAAAAAAATCCGAGGGTTTACTTTCCCTCGGATACCACAGCGAATTGTTATTGAACAGGTGGTTCTGGCATGAACGGATGAATCAGGCATTACTGTCGATTCCTGAGCGACTCCTCAGCAATTTCAATAGCTCTTTTCACCATATTACCGGCATCGCGGGCGCGAATTCCGCCCCAGCCCTCTTTTTGAACAACGTCATAAAACCCGAGTTCTTTTGCCAGTTCTTCCTTCATTTGCTCTGACATAATGCCCCTTCTTCTCGCCATTACAAAAACCCCTTCCTTTTCGCTGTGGCATTATATAGTGTAAGCGGGCTGGTGAAAATCATGCAAGACAAAAAACCCAGTTTTTCCAGCAAAATAAAAAAGCAGTAAACCTGCTGGTTACTGCCGGATTATACGGAGTCCTTGTTGTCATCGTAAAATGTCAATTCGACCGTTTGCGTTAATACATCTGCATAGCTATATGAAACACGCTCAAAGGAATTTTTATCTTGATCTAACTCGATAACGAAAACGGCCGGATAGGTTTCTGCTAAAACCCCTGTGCGTTCGATCGTTTTCTTTCGTCCACCGTTCGCCCGCAACATCAGTCGCTTTCCTAAATTAGAATCAAGTACTTTCTTTATTTCGGATAATGTCTTTGGCATATCTCCTACACCTCACTAATGAATATATTAACAAAAACCTGGCCAATTGTCAATATAAAAATTTAAATTATATCAGTAATAAATATGGCTTGTCAATAATTTTAATCAACATTTTTCGACATAAATAGCATTTCCTAAAATCAAAAAATTATGTATTTAACGTACAATATCGCAAGATTCTGCCGAAGTTTCCTGATCGCGCTAAAAGCATTCCTTCAAAATTCATGTATCAATAAAAAAAGCCACCCGCACGAAATCGAACGAGTAGCTGCAGTTTTTTCTTATTTGTCGTTTAGCAAATAGGAAATTGGTTATTTTGTGTCATTATCGAGATCTGCCTGGTAAGGCATCCCCATTCGTAATACGCCTCTTGTTTCGATACCGCCAATCCCTCTTTCACCGGTTATCGTATTCCGTAACACATCCCAGACATGGACCCGCTCTGTAAATGGCGTATAACTGAGCTTGGAGACGATATAAACAGGGTCTAACGCATGGATATTTATTCGTGCCGGAGAACTGGCAAAATTCGCACCAGCTCCGATTAAAGACTCGAAATGGGATTGACAGGCGCCGGCGAAAATAATCAATTGGTCCAGATTCGGATACCTTTTCCGCACTTCTTTGACCGTCTGTACAAAATCTTGCGAATGACGATAGGACGTCAGCTCGGTTTTTTTTCCCTTTTGTTTCGAATAAGAATCATGACCGGTAATCACGAGGATATCCGGACGGACTTCTTCGACCCAGGCCGGCACTTTGTTCACCATATCGGATTCCTTACAGTAAACCCCGTATACCGGGACACCAATTTTTTTATAGAGCGATAAACATCGCTGTAAATAATTCGGATCTCCGTCCACATGGAGCACTTTGCCCGGCACTTGAAACAATTGGTGTTCCGATGTCATGCCCGGATCTGCTTTCGCCAATTGCCGTTCTTTCATCATCCGGAAATCTTGCTGAACTAAATAAAAAGCCTGTTCTTCAAGCACCCGGTACCGGGACAGAATTTTCTCTGTTCGTTCCATATTCAATAATATCAAATCGTCTAACGGGGCATCGGCAATGAGCCGCAATTCTTTTCCATACAACAAAGCATACGGGATTCCATCATTTTCATAAATGTGGATGACCCGAAACGGTATATCGCAATTGTATGATTTTCTCCCCACAATATCGTTAACTTGTATCCCCATATACCCACCCCGTAGCTTTAAACTTCGTGCTGATTCTATATAAACTATGCAGCACATGCCGGAAGGGTGTTTGGCCTATTTTTAGACAAAATAGGGATACAGCGCATCGCTTAATTTGGCAAATTCCTCGATACTTAAAGATTCCCCTCGCCTTTCCGGGGCAATACCGGCTTGCTCCAGGGCTTGCAAAATCTCCACTTTTTTCTCCTTTCCCCGCTCTAGACCGCTTACTAAATTGTTTAAAATCGTTTTGCGACGATGGGTAAAACTAGCCTTCGTCACCTTAAAGAAAAATACCTCATCTTTCACTTGAACGAGTGGTTTTTCCCTTCTCGTTAAACGAATAACACTTGAGGCCACATTCGGTTGCGGCATAAAAACGGTTTTCGGTACGTTCATCACCGTCTCAGCATGGGTATAATACTGGATGGCGATCGATAACGAACCGTAACTTTTCGTTCCCGGTTTGGCACTGATGCGGTCGCCAACTTCCTTTTGCAACATCACGACCATTGTCCGGAAAGGAATTTTCTCTTCTAAACATTTCATAATAATCGGTGTTGTAATATAGTAGGGTAAATTCGCCGCGATGACTATATCCTCTGTATCCGCCAGGTATGTAGCAATTGCTTGTTTGACATCTGCCTTTAAAAAATCTTCATGCAACACCTGAACGTTAGAATACGGGGCTAATGTATCCTGTAAGACGGAAATGAGCCTGCCATCAATTTCAAAGGCTAACACCTTTTTACTCTTTTTGGCCAGCTGTTCCGTTAGTGCTCCGATACCCGGACCGATTTCGATCACGCCACTTGCCGCCGAAAGCTGTGCGAAATCGACCATTTTTATTAAAATATTCCGGTCAATCACGAAGTTTTGACCCAAACTTTTTTTAAAAGAAAAACCGTACTTTTCCAGTATCGCTTTCGTCCGTAATGGTGTAGCAATATCTCTATTCATTCTGTAATTCCTCCTGAACAACTCTTTGAGCCGCTTCGAAAAATTTATCTTTCGATATGCGGAACATATTCAAACGTTTATGAAGCTGTTTCCCATTCGCATAGCCGATTTTTAACAACTGGCCTAATTTTTCCCTGCGGTTTTTTGACTGCGGGTGACCGATGAATCCGAAATCGAGTAAATCCTGAAGAGAAATGACTTCCTGAATTTTTTGCTCCTCACGATGCGCATTTTTCAGCGCCTGGCGAATCGCTTCGGGTGAGGCATGTTCCACCCCGACTCCTTTATCGTGCTTTTGCCGCGCTAAATGTTTTGGTAAAAAGGCATGCTTGCAATTTGGAACATGTTCGGCAATTGTTTTTCTGATTTTTTCGCCAGGAAAATCCGGATCAGTCAGGATAATGACACCGCGGGTTTGTGCGGCTAATTTAATTTTTTCGATGGTAGAGGAATCAACGGCCGAACCATTCGTTTCAATGGTATCTGCATCGACCGCCCTTTTTATCGCAGCTGTATCAGCCTTTCCTTCGACGACGATGATTTCCTTTAACTTCATTACAAGCCTCCAACTCACATTATTCCCTCATACAAGATATTCCTATCATACAAGAAAACCTGATGGATTTCATAGTATCCATCGATTTCATACAAAAAATGTAACTTTTCCTTTCGCGCAAACGTCCAAAAATACGAAACGCCTGGTTGAAAACCAACCAGGCGCAGACTACAGAAATTATTTTAATCTAATATCTTGATTTTTACCCGTTTCATCCCCCAGCGGTAGGCTTCTGATGATGTCGGGAAGAAGACATCGATTCGCTTCCCTTTCACACTACCACCGGTATCCGCCGCAACCGCATATCCGTATCCTTCTACATATACTTTCGTACCAAGGGGAATGACACTCGGGTCAACAGCAATCACTTTCGCATTCGGGTTAGCTCTTAAATCGAGACCCGTTGCCGTAATTCCCGAACACCCATTACATGATGCCGTATAGGCGGTCGCTGTTACATAAAATTCTTTACCCGATCCACTTGCTCCCCGGGATACCTCTTGTTTCGGTTTCGTTCCCAGAGCAACGATTTGATCGGTCGGCTCTGCCAACACTTCTTCACTGATTAATGTTCTTGCTACTTCTTTTCCATTTTCCAGGACGACTTCATATTTCTTTTGCAGTCTTCCTTTTTTACCTTCTTGAACAATCTTTTTTGTTCCTTCCGTTAGGGAACTGTCCTTTTTCGAAACAACGGCAAAATCAACGGGTTCTTCCACTACATCGGTGACCTTTTCAACACGAACAACGTTAATCACCGTATCTTCCTGAATCGTTTGATCCAATCCCGGTTCGACGCGATCGAATTCCTTTAATTCAATCCCTTGTTGTTTTAAAAAGTCAGCGACCGTAGTCGAAGTTGTCCATACCTCTTGTTCATTGCCACCATCATTTAAGACGACAGGAAAGGCAAAATCAATGACGATTTCCATGCCTTCTTGAATCTCAGTATCTAAAGCTACATTGATGGAATCTCTTTCACTGACCGAAATGTCTTTATCGTGCAATAAATCGGCAACAGTTTCCGCCGTCGTCCAGATTTTTTGCTCTTCGCCATCAATCTTTAAAACTACTAACTGAGCAGGGATCCAGATGATTTCCATTTCGTTTTTAATTTCCGTCTGTAATCCAGGCATGAGTTTATCTTGTGACTTATATGGAATCTCTAATTCTTCAATAATATCTTTTACCGTATCCGCATGGGTGCGCAGTTCCTGTTTTTCCCCATTTGCGTTAACAATGACTGTCTTTTTCGTCCCTTCATAAATCAAACCAAAAGCAACAAGTGCTATTAATAGGAAACACGCTCCAAAGATTGCGTATTTTTTCGAATTCCCTGATTGTAAAATCAGGTTCTTCATTTTTTGAAAATTCACAAAAGCTTCCTCCTTTATTACAAGGGGAGATTATAACGGAGATTTTCCCGGCTGTCAAATAAGCTAGCTCAAAAAATGAGAGTCGCAAAAATCATGAAAGCTGAAAACCTCTGTCGCTAAAGGGTTCGAGACTCAGTCTATGGAAAAAACTCGTTTCGCATTGGCAAAAGTTGCCTCGGTTACCTCTTCGTAAGAAATCCCTTTTAATTCAGCAATTTGTTCCGCAACTAATTTTACATATGCCGGTTCATTCCGCTTCCCCCTGTACGGGTGTGGAGCTAGATAGGGACAGTCTGTTTCGATCAATAATTTGTCTAAAGGAACTGCCCTGGCCACTTCCTTCGGTAATTTGGCATTTTTAAACGTAACCGGTCCACCTAAAGAAATATAAAAATTTAACGCTAAACATTCCTTTGCTTGTTCAACGTCACCACTAAAACAGTGCATGATCCCTCCGGTTTCTTCGGCATGTTCCTCTTTTAAAATCGCTATCGTGTCTTCTGTTGCATCGCGATTATGAATCACAAGCGGCATGTTCAACTTTTTCGCCAGCTGGATTTGCTTGCGGAAAAGTTCCTTTTGTACTTCTTTTGGCGATTTGTCCCAATGATAATCTAACCCCGTCTCACCAATGGCCACGACTTTCGGATGACTGGCTAATTCCTCAATCCATTGTAAATCCTCCTCGCGGCAATCAATTGCATCCACCGGATGCCAGCCGATGCAACCATAGATCATGTCGTACTTGTCAATGAGCTCCATCGTTTTTTCAATCGTTGGTCGATCGAAGCCAACAACGACTATTTTTTCTACTCCAGCTTCCTTTGCCCGATATATCGTTTCGTCTAAATCATTTGCAAACTGAGCTGCATTCAGATGTGCGTGTGTATCGAATAACATTTACTTCACCTTTTGCTGTCCATATTCTATAAGTTCTAGTACATCTATCATGCCATTTCTTCTCTATTCCATAACCTTACAAAATAAAAATAACATAGAAATGTTTCGTTCTTGTAACATTTCTATGTTATTTTGAGAACAGATCAATGACTTTATTCAGTTTTTTCTAGTAATAGGACCTTTGCCCTTTACTATTTTATTTCACGATTGCTCCATTCGGTAAATCCGCATCTACCGTAGCGAGCGCAAGACGACCGTCTTTTTCACCAGCCAAAATCATACCTTCGGAAATTTCCCCGCGCAGTTTCGCAGGTTTCAAATTTGTTACACAAATGACTTTTTTCCCGATCAAATCTTCCGGTTTATAAAATTGGGCGATTCCGGAAATCACCTGGCGGGTTTCCTCACCTAAATCTAATTTAAGCTTCAAAAGCTTATCGGCATTTTTCACCGGCTCACATTGAAGGACTTCCGCTACTTTTAACTCAACTTTCGCAAAATCATCGATCGTAATTTCAGATGATGCTTCCTCAGCATCTGTCTTTTTCTCTTCTTCATTTTGTTTCGTTCCCCGCATTTGGCTTTGAATAAAGGCTACTTCCTTCTTCACATCTAAACGCGGGAATAACGGTTCCCCTTTTTCCACTTTCGTTCCAGCCGGGATTTGACCAAATTCGGCTAGACTATCCCACTCGAACAATTGCTTATTATGAATTCCTAATTGCGTAAACATTTTCTGCGGTGTTTCTGTTAAAAACGGCTGTAACATAACAGCAATCCGGCGTAACGTTTCTGTAAGATGAGCCATTACGCTCGCCAATTCATTTCGTTTTTCCGGATCCTTCGCTAATTTCCAGGGCATCGTTTCATCGATAAATTTGTTTGCCCGGTTAATTAACTGCCAAACGGAAGAAAGGGCGACCGAAAACTGCAATTGCTCGATTGCTTCTTCATATTTTTCCCGAACTTCTTTATTTACTTGCAGAAGCGATTGTTCAAATTCATTATTTGAACCCGTATATTCGGGAATCAAACCATCGAAATATTGCGTGATCATGGCAACGGTCCGGTTCAATAAATTCCCGAGGTCATTGGCTAAATCGAAATTAATCCGGTTCACAAATTGTTCCGGTGTAAATTGCCCATCGGCTCCGAAAGGTACTTCACGCAATAAGTAGTAGCGCAATGCATCTAAACCATAGGCGTCAATCAGGGTAACAGGATCGATGACATTCCCTTTGGATTTGGACATCTTTTCATCTTTCATTAATAACCAGCCGTGGGCAAAGACCTTTTTCGGTAACGGTAAATCCAATGCCATTAAAATAATCGGCCAGTAAATCGTATGGAAGCGGACGATTTCTTTTCCAACTAAATGAACATCCGCCGGCCAGTAATTTTTAAATTTACTGTCATCATCTGAACCGTAACCTAAGGCGGTGATATAGTTTGTTAAGGCATCGAGCCAGACATAGATCACATGTTTCGGATTTTCTTTAATTGGGATTCCCCAGTCAAAACTAGTTCTGGAGACGGCTAGATCTTCCAGTCCCGGTTTAATAAAGTTATTGATCATTTCATTTTTCCGGGATTCAGGCTGGATAAAATCGGGATTTTCTTCATAGTATTGAAGCAGGCGATCAACATATTTTCCCATTTTAAAGAAATACGTTTCTTCCTCAACCCATTCAACATTTTTGCCACAGTCGGGACAGTGACCTTCATTAAGCTGATGCTCGGTAAAATACGATTCACACGATGTACAGTACCAGCCTTCGTATGTTCCTAGATAAATATCACCTTTTTCCAGCAAGCGAGAAAATATTTTTTGGACAATTTCCGTATGCCGTTTTTCCGTTGTGCGGATAAAATCATCGTAAGAAATATCGAGTTTTTCCCACAACACTTTAATGCCTGCCACGATGTGATCAACGTACTCCTTGGGAGTTACCCCGTTTTCTTTCGCCACGCGCTGGATTTTTTGCCCGTGTTCATCCGTTCCAGTTAGAAACATCACATCATAGCCACGCATTCTCTTATAACGGGCAATCGCATCCGCAGCAACTGTCGTATAGGCATGACCGATATGCAGTTTATCACTCGGATAATAAATGGGAGTCGTTATGTAAAAAGTTTTTCTCTCTGTACTTGTCATTGTTCATCGCCTCATTTCTTTGTTCATCATTTTGTCTAGAAAAAAACTGTACTAATATCTGTACTAATTTATTTCAGCAAAATTGTTCAAAAAAAATTTCCAAACTCCTAAAACGTTACTAAATTAGGGATTCCTTCATTCATCATAACCGCTTATATGAAAAAAATATACCTGAAAACTGGAAAAAGTGCAACCACCACCTATAGCGGGCGCGATCCATCCCTCATTATCTCATGTTATTTGTCATTTAAAAAATATTGTATTTCTATAATATTTATAGAGAAAATATTATTATATAAATATGAAAATATATAATATTTGATTATTTTGGGAAGAAATGGTATTATTATACTATATTAAATGCGTAAGATTAATTAATTATGATACATAAAAAATATGAAATTATTAATGAGAGGGGATTGAATTGAAATCAACGGGCATTGTTCGCAAGGTTGATGAGTTAGGACGTGTTGTCATTCCGATTGAATTGCGACGCAACCTCGGTATCAGTGAAAAAGATGCACTGGAAATATACGTAGACGATGACAAAATTGTTTTAAAAAAGTACAAACCGAATATGACCTGTACTGTAACAGGGGAAGTGTCTGATGATAATGCCGTCCTCGCCAATGGTAAAATTGTCTTGAGTAAAGAAGGAGCACAAATTTTATTACAAGAAATTAAAAACGCTTTCAATATCGATTAATATCAAGGTAAGGAGCCGGCGACGGGTATTGTCGCCTTTTCTTTTTTGGACAAACGTATTTTAATCGCAATAATCCTTGTTTGCTCATCCATCAGCTTTTTCCACATGAAAGATCCGATATACTTCACGTTTCTCCATTCCCCGCTCCCGGGCGGTCTTTTTTATCGCATCTTTTGGTAAAAGTCCTTGATCGATATGATACTGGACATGTTCCTGGACACTTAAAGGTGCCCACCAGGTAGCATCTGCTTCTTCAGCCTCTTCCTCGCTTCCCTGAACAATGAGGCAGAACTCGCCACGAACCTCCTCTTCTTTCGTCCATTGTATTGCTTCAGAAACAGTTCCCCGCAAGTATTCCTCAAATTTTTTTGTCAACTCCCGGGCCAGAACGATTTCCCGATCTCCCAGCACTTGCAAAATTGCCTTTAATGTTTCTTTTAAACGATGGGGTGCTTCGTAAAAAATCAGCGTTGCGGAGATTGTTTTTAATTTCTCTAACGCTTCTGTACGCTCGTTTTTTTTACGGGGCAAAAATCCATAAAAATAAAAAGGCTGGGGATTGATGCCTGATGCAACTAAAGCGGTTAAAGCGGCATTAGCGCCGGGTAAGGAAATAACGGGAATATCTTCACGTAAAGCTTCCTGGATTAATTCATAACCGGGGTCGGAAATGGCGGGCATACCGGCATCGCTGACTAGAGCAATTTTATTCCCCATTTGCAAATATTGTAAAATTTTTTCACCGCTCGTCTTTTTATTATGTTCATGATAACTCAAAAACGGTGTCTTGATATCAAAATGAGTGAGGAGTTTCCGCGTATTGCGTGTATCCTCCGCCGCGATCATGTCCACTTCTTTTAACACGTGCAATGCCCGTAATGTAATATCTTCCAGATTCCCAATTGGCGTCGGTACTAAATATAAGGCACCCTCTTTTTCTTGTTGAAAACTTTTTTGACTTTTCATTCGTGACTTCTCCTTATGTACGCTTCTTTTTCCGGACGGCTCAAGCGTTTAAACTGGTATTCCGCCCGCATCGCTTCACTTTTTGTCGAAAAGACTTCATAATAGATGCATTTTACCGGCCGTCTACTGCGTGTATATTTGGCCCCCTTTCCCGTATTATGGGCCTGAATTCGTTTTTGTAAATCCACCGTATAGCCGCCATAAAAACTACCGTCGCTACATTCCAAAACATAAAAATAAAACTTATTTTTTTCCATATAAAATTTCCTTCGCCTCGGCGGTATATTCATCATTGTCTTCATAAATAATTAAAGGCGGTAATATTTTTAAGTCCGGCTTCCCGTCGCGAATTCCTTCCACTAACACCGTATTCGCTTCTTTCCCTAATTTCGGATAGACAAACTGCAAACGTTTGGGTTCTAGCCGGTACTTGCCCATTAATGTTAACATTTCCAGCAAACGTCCCGGTCGGTGAACGAATGCGACCTTCCCTCCCGGTTTCACGAGCTTACTGCTCACGCGGATGACGTCCTCCAGGGTACAGTATAGTTCATGCCTGGCAATGGCAAATGGCTCGCGTTCATTCAATATGGCCGTATCCGTCACCGGAAAATAAGGCGGGTTACAAGTGACGACATCAAAGCGATTGTAGCCAAGTTTTTCTGGCATTTCCCGCAAATCGCCATGAACGATGTGAATCCGGTTTGATAAACCATTTAATTCGACACTTCTTTTAGCCATATCGTATAGCCTTTCCTGAATTTCAACCCCGGTAATCGTTCCCTTCGTTCTTGTGCTGAGTATAAGGGGGATCACCCCATTACCTGTCCCTAAATCGATGAGATTGCCTTTTTGAATCGGCACATAAACGAACCGGGATAGTAGAACCGCATCTAATGAAAAAGAAAAAACGGAGGGACTTTGAATAATCCGTAAATCTTCCGCTAATAAATAATCGAGCCGTTCATCACCCACTAATTGGACTTTTTGTTCCTCTTTTTCCATCATTTCACACTTCCTGTCTACACATACTTTCACGGTCACAATATGAGAAAAACCTTCCTGTTCAAAAGGAAGGTCATGATTTACTTTTATTTAAAAATGATAAACAAAACATACAGTCCCCATCTTTACGCAAGGTGCCAAACTGCAGATTACATATATGGAATCCTTCCTGGTACAGTCGTGCCAGGTTATCGTAACCTTCTCCAATATCGAGCTTAACCCGTTCCTCTTCCTCTTCCCCTTGCTGGTGTGTTGCAATTCCCGGATTTTTTTCCAGCTGGTTTCGCAAATGGTCGTTTTCAAGCTTTAATGAATTATTCTCCTCGATGATCTTGCCGATGTGTTGTTTCAGCTCACCTAATTGTTTATAAAGCTCACCAATTTGCTGTTCCATATTAATAACAGCATCAAATAACTCTTTATTATTCATTTGTTCCACCTCATTAATCCGTGGCTTTTGTCGAGATGACCCCTTCTTCAACAATTTCTTCTAATGTATATTCAATGACTTTCCCTTGATCGACTAATTCAATTTGCACGATGCGATCCATTAAATTCAAACCAACGACTTTACCGGTGCCGTGGGTTGTATCTATATATTCACCTAAATCAGGCAGTTGCTCCTTCGCATTTTCATATTCCTCATTTTCATATTTCAAGCAGCACATGAGCCGGCCGCATAATCCCGATATTTTCGTCGGGTTAAGCGATAAATTTTGATCCTTCGCCATTTTAATAGAAACCGGTTCAAAATCACCTAAAAATGTCGAGCAGCATAACATGCGCCCACATGGTCCAATTCCACCGAGCATTTTCGCCTCATCGCGCACACCAATTTGTCTGAGTTCGATCCTCGTTTTAAAAATGGCCGCCAGATCTTTTACTAATTCGCGGAAATCTACCCGCCCATCTGCCGTAAAGTAAAAAATGACTTTATTGCGATCGAAGGTATATTCCACATCGATTAATTTCATTTCCAGCTGATGTTCGCTAATTTTTTCCAGACCGATATTGAATGCTTCTTTCGCCGCATTTTTATTGGCAATCACCTGTAACCGGTCTTTTTCAGTGGCGATACGCAATACTTTTTTTAACGGTAAAACGACATCTTCTTCATCGACTTCTTTATTTGCGATAACCACTTTTCCGTACTCGATACCGCGAGCGGTCTCCACGATCACAAAGCTATTTTTTTCAATATTCAACCCATCCGGGTCAAAATAATATATTTTTCCCGCCTTTTTAAAGCGGACACCTACTACATTATACAATTGTTCATCCCTCCTGCAGTTTAACTGCAAGCTGTTCCATTAATAATGCACTGTTCACATTGGCATTCAGTCTCTTTTTCGCTTCTAATATAGCGGATATTTTCTGTGCTAATTGTACCGGGGTAAGATGTAAAGCCTTTCTTTTCCATGTCTCCAATTGATGCGGGTAAACGATGCGATCCTCATGATTTAACTGGACCGCTAAGATATCCCGGTACATATACAGGAGCATGTCCAGACCTTTGTCCACTTCTTCCCGGGTTTTAAAATGAGGGAGCCAATCGGTTTGTATATATAACAATGTGTCCATGAATTGACGATAATCCATGATTTCATTTAATTTTAGCACTAATTTTCTGGCTTGTAAAAGCCACTCATCATCTTTCAATGCATATGCCTCGTCGATATTGTTCGTTAAATGAGCAAAAAGCGGTGCATCATCGGGGCTTATGCCCATCTCGATCAACTGCTGGATTATTTCATCCTTCGGTAATGGTTGAAAGGAAATCAACTGACAGCGCGAGAGGATGGTCGGCAAGATTTTTTGTATTTGCTCCGTAATTAATATAGCGATTGTATCTCCATCCGGTTCTTCTAAAAACTTCAACAAACTATTTGCCGCATTCACTGTCATTTTATCGGCGTCAACGACGATATATACCTTATGTTCCGATTCAACGGCTTTTTTAGAAAACTCCTGCTGTAAATAGCGAATTTGGTCAATTTTTATAGAAGCCCCGTCTGGCTCAATAATATGTAAATCCGGATTATTGCGATTATCAATCCGTTTACAGGAAACGCATGCCTCACAAGGTTTATATCCATCCTGCAAGTTTTCGCAAAAAATCGCCTTACTAAAAACAATCGCCGTTTCCCTTTTTCCTGTTCCTTTCATCCCTTCAAACAAATAAGCATGTGCAATACGATCGCGCTGCAGCATATTTTTTAACATTCGCATGACAACTGGCTGCTGCTTTTCTAACAGATCCCAGGTCTTTGTCATCATAACCAACCCATTTCTTCGTTCAATTATGTGTATAAATTTATTAATAATCCTTTAATCTCGCCGATGAGTGCCAATATACGCAGGTTATCCTTTTCTTTATGCAGCACTTCATCCGTTAATTCCACCAATTTTTGATCGACAGTTTCAACTAGCTTTAACATCCGATTCCGTGCCGGAGACTTTTTCATCTCGAGACCGAATTCAACAGCCGTTTGCATAAACCGCTGAATCAGCTGTTTATATCTCGCTAAATCTTGAAAGGAACGGGACTTTTTTAACCGTTCCCCGGCCTGATCAATATCGACTAAATATTGCTGCAGTTGCTGTTCGGTTATTTTCAAATGCTGGGATGATAAAATTTCTCGAAACTGAACTCTGTCATGATTAGTCTGGTTCATATCTCTTATTATATTTTCGCGTACAATACGATAATCATTGTTTACCTTCATATGAAACGCCCTTTTCTAATCATACTCATTTTTTTATATAAAGGGGGAAAGTTTGAGCCTGGCCGGAAGCATAAGAAAGCAACCGGACCTTTTGCCGATTGCTGGAATGCCTTCGTTTAGTATTGTTCGAATCTCTCTACCGGTAATACGAAAACAGTCGCTCCACCCACTTCTACCTCTACAGGATACGGAATGTAGGAGTCCGGATTACCACCGATAGGAGATACGGAGGAAACGAGTTGATCTCGTGCCTGACAGTTTTCCTTAATGATTTTTAACGCTTTATCAACACGATAATCCTCTGTTCCGATAATTAACGTTGTATTTCCGGACTTTAAGAACCCACCTGTCGTTGCTAATTTTGTCGTACGGAAATTATTTTCCATCAATGCATTCAATAACCGGCCGCTATCTTGATCTTGCACTACCGCTAAGATTAACTTCATGAAAATCCCCCCATTCGTTCCATTTTAACCGAAAACCAGTAATCTTTCTTTTATTATATCAATTCAAGTTACGAATTAATAAAAAAATATTAATTTTTTCCTATTTTTAAGGAGAGTTTTACCCATATTTCTAGGTTATTTTACGAAAAACTGCAGGTGACTGTTAATAAAAAAAGAAGCCTATATGTATGGAAATGAATTGGCAAAACTCCCCTCAGATATGAAACGGGCGCATCCCCTGCCACTTTGTAGAAATCGATAAGTGGTTTATACCAAATTCCCAACAGCGCAGTGTTTTAAGAAGGGGATACAATTTGTAAAATTTGTTGTTTCACCTCATTTTTTACTTCATCAATTGTTAAACGCGCATCGATTTTTTTAATCCGTTCCGGGAATTTCTCAGCTAACAATAAATATCCTTCCCGAACGCGATGGTGAAATTGAATATTTTCTAAATCGAGACGATTAACCTCCGTGTTTCGGTTTTGTTTAATCCGGGATAAGCCAATTTCCGGCTCAATATCAAAATAAAGGGTTAAATCAGGCATCGTATTACCAATGGCAAATTTATTAATTTCGTAAACCTCATCCAGGCCAATTTTTCGTGCATAGCCCTGGTATGCTAAAGATGCATCAATAAACCGATCGCACAGGACAATCATGCCTTTTTCTAATGCAGGAACGACCTTTTGCACAAGATGTTGCCGTCGTGCCGCTGCGTATAATAACGCCTCTGTTTTCGGATCCATTTCTTGATGTTCTTGATCTAAAATGATTTGCCGGATTTTTTCTGCAATGCGTATGCCACCAGGTTCCCTCGTTAGCAAAACCGGATAACCTTCCTTTTGCAATTCTTCCGCAACCATTTGGATCACTGTCGTTTTACCGGCACCTTCCGGACCTTCCACTGTTATAAACCAACCTTTTGTCATTGTAACCTCCAAGTTTGTCAATAGTTCTTCAATGAATCAAATCACCGTTAGAATGTTTTAAAGTACAGCCTCATAGGTGGCTGAAGAACGCTACGTAACTGATATTGTAAAAAATGAAACCGATATATTCAGTATACACAAAAATTCACATAGAGTCGGCTATTTCCTCCATAAAAACAACCTTTCGATCGGGCTCTATTTAAAATTTATAAGATTTTCATCTTGACGAATCGATCTTTTTCCGATTTTCTTTAACTGTTGGACGTAGAAAAAGTAAAGCGGTTCATCCGGTTCCGTCGTAATTATTTTTTTCTCACAATCTAAACAGATAAATGAATCATATAAATAGTAACCGTTTCGTTTCTCTTTCTCACAGACGATACAGACCGATTCCTTCTGTTTATGTCTATCCACTTTCTCTTCCCCCCTTAATTTTATCATTCCTTATTTCTACTGATTTCATACCAGTTTTATATTTTTATAATGCTAGAAATGAAATTACCGATTTTCACAGTTTTCGATTGGCCTCTTTAAGATAATGTATTTTCATAAGCTTTTGGATGTTAATGATGTACAATCCTTTTTCGCAAATAAAAAAACTACACCCATTTCCATTGAAATTGGGTGTAGTTTGATTTGCCCGGCGACGTCCTACTCTCGCAAGGGGAATCCCCTCACTACCATCGGCGCTGAGAAGCTTAACTTCCGTGTTCGGGATGGGAACGGGTGTGACCTTCTCGCCATCATCGCCGGACCGTATGAACTTTTTCAGTTCATTCTTTCAAAACTGGATAACGTAGTTAAGCA
>CALGAD010000028.1 GCA_937951955.1 uncultured Bacillaceae bacterium | reverse complement strand
GGAAAAACAATGGCTAAACGTTTTCCTGAAGGATTTTTATGGGGAGGTGCAGCTGCAGCCAACCAGTTTGAAGGAGCTTACCGCGAAGGAAATAAAGGTTTAACGATCGCTGATGTGTTGCCTGGCGGAAAAGAGCGTCAAATTGTCATAAATGATCCGAATTTTAACTTCGAGATCGATCCGAATAAACATTATCCTAATCATGTAGGGATTGATTTCTACCATCGCTATAAAGAGGATATTGCGCTTTTTGCCGAAATGGGCTTTAAAGTATTCCGTACTTCCATTTCCTGGGCACGCATTTTTCCAAATGGCGACGAGTTAGAACCGAATGAGGAAGGCCTAGCATTTTATGATCGGGTATTTGATGAGTTACATAAGTATGGCATTGAGCCAGTCGTCACGATTTCCCACTACGAAATTCCGCTACATTTAGTTAAAGAATATGGTGGCTGGAGAAATCGACAAGTGATCGATTTCTTTGAACGTTACGTTAAAACAATTTTCAATCGTTATAAAGATAAAGTTAAGTATTGGCTGACTTTTAATGAAATCAATACAGGTTTAAAAAATCCGTTAAATAGTTTAGGGTTTGCGATTAGGAAAAAAGAAGATAAGTATCAACCAACTTTCCAGGCACTCCATCATCAATTCGTTGCGAGCGCAAAAGCTGTAAAGCTTTGTCATGAGATAATCCCCGATGCAAAAATTGGCTGTATGATTCTATATGCTCCAGTTTATTCCTATGACAGTAATCCCGAAAATGTAATGTATGCACTGAAAAAAGATGAACTATTCAACTATTTCTGTGCCGATGTCCAAGTAAGAGGTGAGTATCCATCTTACGTTCATCGCTATTTTAAAGAACATAATATCGAACTGGAAATTCAAGATGGCGATTTGGATATTTTAAGAGAAGGCACTGTGGATTATATTGGTTTTAGTTACTATATGTCCCTTACAGAGAAAAAAGATAAGGCGGATACAAAAGGCAGTCAAGGGAATGTTTTACGTGGTGTAAAAAACCCCCACTTAAAAGCGAGTGATTGGGGCTGGGAAATCGACCCGATCGGACTTCGAATCGCATTGAATCGACTTTATCGAAGATATCGTGTTCCTCTATTTATCGTTGAAAATGGATTAGGTGCTTATGATAAAGTTGAACAAGATGGTTCGATTAATGATGACTATCGAATCGAATATCTTCGTGAACATATTCAACAGATGAGAGAAGCTATTGAAGATGGTGTTGAAGTGATGGGCTATACAGCCTGGGGTTGCATTGATTTAGTCAGCTACTCAACAGGTGAAATGTCGAAGCGTTACGGTTTTATCTATGTTGACAGGCACGATGATGGTAGCGGGACATTGGAACGGAAACGGAAAAAGTCATTTTACTGGTATAAAGATGTAATTGCATCCAATGGTGAAAAATTGTAATACAATAGAGATAGGGTAGATATGTTTGATTAAATGGATTGACTAACGATCTAACCCCTTCTCCAATTAAAACGATAGGAGGATTTTAAACATGAGTCAAAACGAAAAACGATTCCCTGAAGGATTTTTATGGGGAGGAGCTATTGCGGCGAACCAGGCAGAAGGTGCTTATTTAGAAGATGGTAAAGGGTTGACAACTGTTGATCTATTACCAACCGGTGAAAAGCGATGGGAAATCATGAGGGGCTACCTTCCTTCTTACACACCGCTAGAAGGAGAATTTTATCCTTCCCATGAAGCGATCGATTTCTACCATCGCTATAAAGAAGATATTGCCTTATTTGCGGAAATGGGCTTTAAAGCATTTCGCCTCTCTATTTCTTGGGCACGGATTTTCCCTAATGGAGATGACGCTGAGCCGAATGAAGCTGGTTTACAATTTTACGATGATCTTTTTGATGAATTACGGAAATATGATATTGAACCGGTAGTTACTCTCGCTCACTTTGATGTTCCGGTTCATTTAGTCGAAAAATACGGTAGCTGGAGAAATCGGAAGCTTGTTGATTTGTTCGAAAGATATGCAAGAACGGTATTTACCCGCTATAAAGATAAAGTGAAATACTGGCTAACTTTCAACGAAATCAATATGCTTCTTCACTTGCCCTACGTCGGTGCCGGTCTCGTATTTACAGAAGGTGACAATGTCGAACAAATCAAATATCAAGCAGCACACCATCAACTTGTCGCCAGTGCATTGGCCGTGAAAGCAGGACATGAAATTATTCCTGATGCGAAAATCGGTTGTATGCTCGCGGCAGGAGCGACGTATCCATATTCATCCAATCCGGATGATGTTTGGGCTGCGATGAATAAAGATCGGGATTCTTTCTTCTTTATTGATGTTCAAGTACGGGGAGAATACCCGGGCTATGCGAAACGATTCTTCCGGGATAACAAAATAGAAATTGAAATGCATGAAGATGATTTACAAATCTTAAAAGAAGGTACCGTAGATTATATTGGCTTTAGCTATTATTCCAGCCGTACGACAAGTACAGATCCAGAAATTCAAAGAAATTCAACGAGTGGTAACGTATTTGGCTCGGTGAAAAATCCTTATCTAAAAACCTCCGAATGGGGCTGGACGATTGATCCGAAAGGTTTCCGCATCACAGCCAACCAATTGTATGACCGTTATCAAAAACCTTTATTTGTTGTGGAAAATGGCCTTGGGGCAGTTGATGTCGTGGATGAGAATGGTGAAATTCATGATGACTATCGAATTGAATATTTAAAAGCCCATCTAAAAGAGTTACGGGAAGCGATTCTAGATGGGGTGGAAATTATTGGTTATACGAGCTGGGGACCGATTGATCTTGTCAGTGCATCAACAGGCGAAATGAAAAAGCGCTATGGTTATATTTATGTCGATCGGGATAATGAAGGGAAAGGTACTTTAGAAAGAAAGAGAAAGAAGAGCTTTTACTGGTATAAAAAAGTGATTGAAACGAATGGGGAAAGTTTGGACGAGTAGTTTACAACGGAAACTCTAGTTTCATTCGGGAGTGGAGGAAACATTTCTATGAAAATTATTTTCCTTGATATCGATGGCACACTTGTTGATTATGAGGGGAATGTACCAGAGTCAGCTGTCACAGCAATCAGAAAGGCCCGGCAAAACGGTCATAAAGTTTATTTAACAACCGGTAGAAGTAAAGCAGAAGTTTATCCTGCTTTGTGGAAGATCGGCTTCGATGGGATGATTGGTGGAAATGGCATGTTTATCGAAGAAAATGGAACGATCATTCAGGATAAAAAAATGGAAAAAGAACTTGTCATCACAGCGGTCGACTGGCTCAATGAACGAGAAATCGGCTATTACCTGGAAAGTAAAAATGGTCTGTTTGCCAATCAATATTTTTTAATTAAGGCAGCTTCTGTTTACGGGGAAAATTCAGAAGAAAACCGGAAAAAAATCCGAAAAATTTTCCCAGAGATGATTTACGATGGCGAATTATACCGGGATGATGTGGCAAAAATTAGTTTTAGCTTGTTCCCGATAAGTTTTCTGGAAGAGGCGAAGCGGGATTTTGCCGGTAAATTAAAAGTGAACACCTGGTCGTTAACCGGTGAAAAGCAGGAGTTTGGCGAGTTTGCGCTACCAGGTGTTGATAAAGTAAATGCCGTTCACACGTTAGTCGAATATCTTGGAGCAGATATTCAAGATACATTTGCTTTTGGCGATGCAAGCAATGACGAGCAAATGATAAAAAACTGTGGGACTGGTGTTGCGATGGGAAACGCGGAAGATTCTTTAAAGACAATCGCTGATTACGTTACATCACATGTTAATAACGATGGATTATATCAGGCTTTTCGCCATTTTAGCTTGATTTAAAAATCGTTTCATAGAGGAAAGAAGGGGCTGTCCAAAAAGTCGTATTTTCGACTTTTGGATGCCCCTTTTGTTTGTTCAAGAACCTTGATAAATCAACATTCTGGTTTAGTTCAACTTGAAATAATTTTACTTTTTGGACAGCCCCTTTTACTAAAATTATTTATTCAAAAATGTAGCTAATGACATCCAAGGCCTGATCAATGGTTTCAACAGTGACATTTGCTTTATTGGATAATTCTTTTAACGGGTGGATTAATGATTCCGGTCTTATGATAATTGTAGGTTTATTCATGGCAATAGCGATACTGGCATCCATGGCTGTATTCCATTGCCGGTATTTTTCACCGAAAAGGGCGATCACAATATCGGCTTTTTGCATGAGCACTTGTGTACGGAAATTATTAATGCTTGATGCAGCATCATCTCGATATAATTTTCCTGGTTGTTCTCCTAAAATTTCCTCACCGATATTATCTGAACGATCGTGATCAGTTTGTGGACCAACAAAGACGAGGGGTAAATTTCTTTCCTTGGCTTTTTTAGCTACTTCATCCCGCCAATTATCATGAATTTGTCCTGCCAGGTAAACGACAAGTTCCATACAATCCCTCCATATTTGTATTTACTAATATCATAGTCAATCCTTTGTTTTTTTTAAAGAGAACTGGATTGTTAGGCCCACGAAAGATTTTTTGTATCGATAAAAATTATTTTAGAATATTGTTTAAAATTCGTTGATAAAAAAACAATTGGATTGGTTGTTGTATTATCAACGTCTATCATTCCGCTATTTACTTATTACTCTTTGTCTATTTTGATTAAATATTTTTTAAAAATAATGAATTAGCCTTTTCAAAAAATAATTTTATGCATTTATTAATATTAAAGTAAAGGAGGTGAGAACTTGGTCGGTCAAAATGTTAATTTAGAATTCGGTGATCGCATTGCCGTTACCGGAGTGGGAGATACTCCTGTCGATACACAAGGGGTTTTTATTAGCAAGCAAGGAGATACGCTTGTCTGGGTGGCTCTCGGAACTGTTGAACCTTTTGCAGGTCTCCCGACAGTTTTCTATACAAACTTAGAAGGACTTACAATTCAAAAATTAACGTAAGAATCGTGTAGCCGAACTAAGGTGCCTTAGTTTGGCTTATTTTTTTTTACAAGATATAGGCGCATGCCCCGTCACATCAATGGTTTTTGCCCATAAAGTATAGTAGTAAAAGTGAAATTAGTCAGGAGAATGGACATGGGATCTCCGGTTTATTATTCACCAAATGAAAAAGATATTTATAAATCGATGGATGTGGCAAGTTTTCCTAATGTGAATCAGCGTATTTATATATGGAATGAGTGGAAAGAATATCAACGCTTAGCTCAAAAAAGACACGAAGAAATGTTCCTGAAGCTTCATGGTATTGAAGAACGCGTGAAACAGTCGTATCTGGTAAGTAATCGTATGCAATGTAAGTTGCTAAATCAAGTGATAAATTTCCAGCAAGAAAATCATTCTTTCAAACAGATCACCCGGATAGAGCTGAATCAGTTAGACAAACAGTTACAAGAATTGCATACAAAAATAAATCAAGTACTGCTCGCCAAACGTGCAGATGTTATTGAACAAAACGTGATAAAAAATCAAATTATACAAAAGTTGAATAGTATGTGTCAGCAACTCAAAGACGAGATCCTTATTTTAAACAATGAGATCCATTCCATTAATGAAGGAGTGCGAGAAAATAGTAATCTTTTATATGATCGTTTCGATGAATTAGAAAAGGATCGTGCAGAAATTGTAGCGATGAAAACCAGGTTAAATGAATTAGTAGTGTTTGAGAAAAAGTTAAGGCATTGGATCGAGCAACAATTAAAATTGTTTTTAATCGAACAGGAAAAATTGCACAATGATTTGGAAAATCATAAACAGCAATTACAGAAACAGTTGCGTTTCAATAAGGATGAATTGGAATCCAGTTTGGATAAGATTCACGAGGAAATTGCTACTAATATGGAAGCATTTCAAAATGAGTTGCGAAAACAAACGGATGAACTGGAAGAGCTCGATAGCCGGAATGAAACACAAACCCGGGAAATTCAAGATCAATTAACTGAAATAAAAGAATTACTCCAAGAGGATAATCCATATAAATATTTTAAAACAGGCAATCGAATAACAATCTTGGATCGATATGGCAATCAATACACAGGGACATTTATTAAAGATACGGAAAATGAAATCATTTGGGTGAATGATGCAAATATGCGCCTAAGTATAACTAACAAACGGGGGGTCACGGTTAGTAAAGAAACATAGATCTTTTTATAGCTGGTGTTCTATTGAATATACGAGAGCACATTTTAATACAATAGGTTAATTACAGAAGGGGCTGTCCAAAAAGTCGTATTTTCGACTTTTGGATGCCCTTTTTGTTTGTTCAAGCACCTTGATAAATCAACATTCTGATTTAGTTCAACTTGAAATAATTTTCCTTTTTGGACAGCCCCTTCATTGAATACGATGCATACTTATTTAAAAGTCAATTAATCTAAGTTGTAAGTATTTAAAAGTGCCCGGTATAATATCTCGACACCTTTTATTAATGCATCTTTATTAAAAGTCATGTAAGGATGATGAAGTCCCGGGGCCAGGTCACACCCTAAACCGAGCATGGTCGCTTTCAATGATGTTTTTTTAATGGTGTAATAATGAAAATCGTCACCACCAGGTGTAACAAGGGTTGGTACGAGTCCTTCCTCACCGAGAACGGCAACGATAGCCCGCTCCATGATTTTTGTCGCTTCCTCATTCACCACAGCAGCCGCTATACCATTTTTATTTGTGATTTCGATATCAATGTTGTAAAGCTGGCGAATTGCCGCAAAAATATCGTTTACCTGTTTTTCTAATTCTGCCATGGCTTCATTCGTTTGTGCCCGTAAGTCGAGGGCAAATGCTGCACTGCCGGGAATGATGTTCGTACTTTTTCCCCCAGCCTGGAAGCGGGTCATTTTGACGGAACAGGGTACTTGTGGATCGAGATGAATTTTATTTAACATATTGACAATTTGCGCACCAACTTCTATGGCATTTACATTTAAATGGGGACGTGCTCCGTGGGCATCTTCTCCTTTGATGACCCCTTCATATGTTTTCGTCGCACCGTGAACGATGACGGGACTGGCCTGTCCCATCTTGATTTCTTGCCCAGGGCGTAAATGGACACCAAATAAATAGTCAACATCATCAATGACGTGCTTTTCAACCATTTTTAAGGCGCCTTCGCCAGTTTCTTCAGCAGGTTGGAAAATAAATTTGACTTTGATTTTTCCGGCAAGTTCCGGATGTTGTTCGAGTTTCCACAGAACACCAAGTACCATGGACATATGCGCATCATGACCGCAGGAATGATTCGGCTGAAAAACCCCATCCACTTCTTGCCACAAAGCGTCCATATCGGCACGAATTCCGACAACGGGAACGTCTTCTCCGGTGCCATATTCCCCGATGACTCCGGTACAATCTTCAAAGACGGTAACTCGACAGCCACTTTGTTCAAGTAATTCTTTGATATATTTAGTTGTTTCGACTTCTTCCCAGCTAATTTCCGGATGGTTATGTAAATGTTGAAATGTTTGGTGAACCCTTTCTTCAAGATGAGCAGTCAATGACATCCCCCTCTTTTAAAACAGTGATTCGATTCATCGAGTAAAATACTATTTTTAACTAGTCTATCACTTTTTGTGAAATTTTTAAATTAAAATTATTGCATAAAAGTAAAAACTTAATTATAATTTTATGTAAATTTTTACTTTTGTAAAATAGTGATGAGGGGGATGCAGATGAGTCAAGTAGCAAACACGAATATCGAACCAAAAAGGAAAAAGAAACGGTCTCTCCCGGATGCCTATGTTATTTTGTTTTTTATATTAATTTTGGCGGCTCTATTAACGTATATTGTACCGGCAGGAACTTTTGAAAGAATTCCTGTCGAAAATGGCCCGTCCGTAATCGTGCCTGACAGTTATCAACAAATTGAGCAACAGCCTGTTGGCTTTATTGAAGTGTTTCGGGCTATTCAAGAAGGATTAAAGGGTGGTTCCAGCCTTATTTTTCTAGTGTTGATTATCGGGGGCACATTTGCTGTTATTGAAAAAACGGGGGCAATTGATACCCTTATTTTAAAAATTATTGAGTTAACGAGAAATAAAGAATGGTTGCTAATCGTCATCGTTGCTTCGTTGTTTTCCGTATTTGGGGGATTGGGAATTATCGTTAATGCGGTAATTGCTTTTATCCCAATCGGTATCATCCTGGCACGGGCGATGAAAATGGATGCGATCGTTGGTGTTGCGATTATCTATCTCGGTGCCTATTCAGGGTTTGCAATTGGACCTCTGGATCCGGCTACTACCGGTTTTGCCCATCAAATTGCGGAAATCCCCTTATTTTCCGGGATTGAATATCGCCTGGTCATCTTTGTCTTTATATTGGCGGCCACGATTCTCTATATTTTATGGTATGCGTACCGGGTAAAGCGAAATCCGGAAAATAGTATTTTAAGAGATAATCCCTTTCCAAAATATGAAGAAAGGGCGATGGATGAGATTTCGACAAAATTAACAAGGACACATAAATTAGTTTTAACAATTGTTGTCCTTGGAATTGCTACTTATGTTTATGGTGTCTTTAATTTAGGCTGGTCAACAGATGAAATGGCAGCGGTATTTATTGTTGTAGCCATTGCTACTGCTCTGGTATCCCGCATGGGTTCGAATCAGTTAGTTCATGAATTTATGAATGGTGCAAAAAGTGTTCTTTACGGTGCATTAATTATCGGTATGGCCCGATCAATTGTTGTCGTGTTAGAAAGTGGTCAGGTACTGGATACGATTGTTCAGGGGCTGGCGACAGCGATGGAACCTTTTTCCAGTGTGACCGGTGCTTTCGTGATGTTTATCGCGAATGGTTTGTTTAATTTAATCGTAACTTCTGGAAGTGGCCAGGCCGCCATCGTGATGCCGATTATGGCGCCACTTGCCGATTTAATGGGATTTTCCCGGCAAATTGCCGTTCAGGCTTATACCATGGGGGATGGATTTACGAATATCATTACTCCACTATCAGGTGTACTTATGGCAAACCTGGCTATAGCGGGTATACCATTTACAAGATGGTTTAAATTTGCGTTACCACTATGCTTGATCTGGTACGTATTAGGATTTATTTTCCTTGCTATTGGTGTTTGGATGGGATGGAGTTAATAAAATATAGGAATTGAGTGAAGGGAAAGGGGGATATCGGATGTATATTCAAGAAATTATACTATATAAAATGAAAATGCGGATGAAGAATCCTTTTACGACGAGTTTCGGTACAGAGCAGGATCGCATCTTTTTATTAGTTGAGGTGAAAAATGAAAAAGGGATTTCTGGCTGGGGAGAATGTGTAACATCCGATGCACCACTTTATATTGAAGAGTTTACGGATGCGAGCTGGATCATGCTGGAAAGATTTTTAATCCCGCAAGTATTAAAACAAGAACTTCAGCATCCGGATGAATTGCAAAAATCGTTTCGCCCGTTTAAACGAAATCACCTGGCCAAGTCGGCACTCGAGGGAGCGATCTGGGATTTATATGCGAAAACGAAAGGGATTTCCCTTGCTAAAGCACTAGGAGGAGTGAAATCAACGATTGAAGTGGGAATCAGTTTAGGAATTGAAGATGATCCGGCGCAACTTTTGCAAAATATTGAAGAAAAACTAAGAGAAGGATTTAAGCGTATCAAAATCAAAATTAAGCCCGGAAAGGATATTGAAGTAGTCGATCTCATCCGGGATCGCTATCCCGATATTCCATTAATGGTCGACGCCAATTCAGCCTATACATTAGAGGATATCGATACTCTTAAGCAACTCGATCAATTTCAATTGATGATGATTGAACAGCCCTTAATGGCCGGTGATTTGCTTGACCACGCCAAATTACAAAAAGAATTAGAGACCCCGATTTGTCTAGATGAGAGTATTCATTCATATGATGATGCCCGGCAAGCAATCGAGCTCGGTAGTTGCAAAATTGTAAACTTAAAGATTGCTAGAGTCGGTGGGTTATCCGAAACAAAACGAATCCATGATTTACTGGAAAAGGAAAATATCCCGATGTGGTGCGGTGGCATGCTGGAATCCGGTGTCGGAAGAGCGCATAATATTGCGGTAACAACATTAACCAATTTCAAATTACCCGGAGATACAGCACCTTCGTCCCGGTATTGGGAGCGGGATATCATCAACCCTGAAGTGGAAATGGAAAATGGATATATTCAAGTGCCTGATGGACCGGGAATCGGTTTCGAGGTTGACCGGGATGAACTGGAAAAACATCTTGTGAAAGTTAAGAAATTTAGTTGAGAACGGGAAATTGCTGAAAATAGTCGTTTGTTTTTACGTGAAATAATGCAAAGCTGTTCGGTTTGTAACAAATCTTACCGAACAGCTTTTTAAATCGAAACGAAATTTCCGAATCCGTTGATC
Source organism: uncultured Bacillaceae bacterium (assembly GCA_937951955.1). Classification (GTDB taxonomy): domain Bacteria; phylum Bacillota; class Bacilli; order Bacillales; family Caldibacillaceae; genus CALGAD01. Next base: position 35,222 of record CALGAD010000028.1, on the reverse strand, counting down.
GTTACATTAAAAACCGTATTTCTTCCGCATGCCGATAATGATACCGATTGTCGGGACGGTGCAAACGAGCATACTTAAAAAGGCAAACTCCGGTTTGATTTCATATAAAAATCCGGCGCCTAAAGTTAAAATGGCAGTACTAAAGCTCATCGCCAGGGCAGAATATAACCCTTGGGCATTGGAATGTTGTTCCGCTGGAAGTTGTTCTGTTAAATAACGGATAAAAGCATAGTGAGCCATGGCAAAACTTAGTGCATGTAAGGTTTGTGAAGCGATAAATACCCATTTATACGGGAATAAGTAGAGAACCCACCGAACGGACGAACCGATAGCAGCTATTAGCAATAATGAAGATGGTCGCCATGAAGAAAAGTAGCGATCTGCTCTTGCCAGAAATAATATTTCAGCAACAATTGCGATATTTAAAAGCACACCGATGAAATAGCTGTTAATATCTACTTTCTGTAAATAAAGATAGCCATAATTGTAATACGAGGCATGGGCTCCCTGTAATAAAAACACAACGAGCAACATGATCGGAAAGCCATTTTCCTTCCACAAACTGCGCATCGACTGTTTGTCTTTTTGTTCCTGTTTAACAGGTTTGCTCGTGAGAACAGCTGGTGCGGGAAAGAATCGCATAATGAATAATAAGCTAAGACCGAAAATCATGCCGTATAAAATCGCGCCATCGCCAAAATATCCGGTAAGAACACTAATCAACAACACTGCAACTATATATCCGAGCGAACCGTAGGAGCGGCTTCTACCATAATGAATTCCTTCGCTTTGTACTAAAATACTCGCCATACTTTCAATCGCAGCGAGTAAACTCGGATAAATCGCACTGAATACCATTGTTATCACAAATAGTGCTGGTAAGGATGAAGATGGGATATATATGAGTGAAACGAGCAAGGATAGAACTGTCCCGCCGAGGAGAATTTTTTCCTGACTCAAAAATTTTGACAAGATCGGATAAGCAAACATGGAAGAGAGACCGCGGATAATCGTTGCGAGCCCCATAATCAAACTTGCCACTGCCACACTTAATCCTTTAGCCGAAACGAGCCAACCTGTCCAGTAAGGTAGAAAAATTCCCCAGGTGATGAAGAAAATAAAAAAGTTTTGCGACATCCATTTTTGACTGTTCATTCACATACCTCCGTAAAACTTATCATACCATGAAATGGGAATAAATGACTATTTATGATGAAAAAGAAACATGTAGGAAAACTCATGTAATTCTTTTAAAGGGATTTGGCACGTTCCAGGGAGGGCCGCGACTTTCGTATAAAGTTTAGTTTTCCATTTCAACATTTATTTAGTGATGATTAGTTTATGTACAGATTTCATATGAAAGCAAAAAAATACATAATATGAATGATTCATACGGCTATTTTATTGATATTCGCTCACTTTCCGAAAGGGATTATTTTTTACAGATACTAGCAATTTGGAAATTTAGGTAAAGGTACTGGTCATGATTCTTCGGGTTAAAAAAATTCAGCAGGGTATTTACACCCTGCCATATCGTTCAGTAGTTATTGGAGTACACTATTGTTGGTTCATTTTTTTATCTATATATAAAGTTCCATTTGTCTGGATTTGGGCAAAAAATACCTCATCAACCGATTGGATATTTTGTTGCCGTAACTGCTGGTAAATCCAGTTTTCATCCAGATTCATCTTTTCCAAATTTTTATGAAGAACTTGGCCATCCTCAATAACCGCTAGGGGAATGGAAAATGGTGTTTTAGGAACCGGAATGTTTAAATCGGATTTAGTTACCGGCTTCTTCGTTTCTTTAGGTAAAACGGATAATTTCCCGTTCGTTTCAAAAATCGCATATTCCACATCGGTCACTGAAAAGATGTTTTTTTCCCTGAGCATGGCATTGAATGAATCTAAATCGAGGCGTACTTTTTTCATCGCTTCATGCATAATTTTTCCTTCTCTTACGATAATGACTGGTTCACCATTAATGATTTTCCTTAAACTCTTTGATTTAATATCTAAAAAGTCCAGAATTAGCGTAAAAAGACACCAGCCGATCAATGAAATGATGCCATCAAGCATTTTTAAGTTTTCATCTATGGCGATATCTGAAGCGATTGAACCGATGGCGATGGCGGAGACGAAATTAAAAAAGTTTAACTGACTAATTTCCTTTTTACCCAATATCCTCGTTAAAATAAACAAAAGGAAAAAGCCGACGACAGTTCTTATTACAATTTTACCAAAACTCATCGCTTATCCCCCAGCATGTATCGTGAAAATTCGCTAAAAGAACGGGATTGAAATGCCCTTTCATTGAAACTCTATCCAATAACACGTCATGATATACATGCTGGAGGATTAAGCGGGATTTTCAAAATTTCTAATCAATTTCTGGTTTGGAGAATTTAATTAATCGAATGGTTTGCATCCGTAAAACTAATTACCGTGATGAACGGATGGTTTTTTAATCGGTTTTTCTTCTCCGGGCATTTTCCAAAACATGGTTAATGCTAATCCGATTAAAAGGACGAGTGAAGCGAAGTAAAAGGGATAGTTCAAGTTCATATCATATAACATTCCGCCAACAAGAGGGCCGAATACATTACCAATACTTGTAAACATTGAGTTCATTCCGCCAACAAAACCTTGTTCATCGCCGGCAATCTTCGATAAATAATTCGTCACTGCCGGTCGCATCAGATCAAAGCCAATAAACACAGTGAACGTTACGAACATGATGGAAACATACGTTTCAACGACTGTCATCATGAAGACAAGGACGATGGAAAATAGCAAGCTATAGCGGATCAAGCGGATTTCGCCCCACCATAATGTAAACCGATCAAATAAAAACACCTGGAAGATCGCCCCGATAACTGCTCCACCGGTGATCATGATGGCGATATCCCGGGGGGTGAATCCGTGTTTATGGTTCGTAAAAAGAGAAAATAGTGATTCAAAAGATGCCACGCCGAACGTGGAGATAAAAATGATGATGAACGGGATGAAAAATATCGGTGCCAATAATTTCTTAAATCCGGTCTTGGAAATTTGCACCTGTTTATTTTCCGCATTCCGCTCGGGTTCGCGTAATAAGATGAGGGATAGGACACAGGCGATTAAGGAGACAGCACAGGCAACGAAAAAAGGAACCCGGTGTCCAAATATGGCGATAAATCCTCCGATTCCAGGTCCGATGATAAAACCGGTATTGATGGCCGCTGCCATATAACCGAATGCTTTTGGTCGGGACCGCACATCCGTAATATCCGCAATGTACGCATTAACTGCCGGCATCATAAAGGCAGCGCTAATTCCCCCGAAAACCCGGGAAACAAATAAAGTTCCAACGTTTTGCCCGATACCGAATAAAAATTGTGAAAGGCTAAATATAATTAAACCGGCAATTATCATCCATTTTCTGCCGAACTGATCCGTCCAGCGTCCGGCGATGGGGGAAACGAGGAGTTGAACGAAAGCGAACGTGGCCACTAAATAGCCGATCACTTGACCTGATATATGTAATTCGTTCATGATTGTTGGCATGACCGGAATAACAAGACTGATTCCTAAAAAGTTTAAAAATATATTAAAAAGTAAAATCCACAATGCAAACTTTTTTTGAATCATTTTCATGACGTTCCCCCCAATCTCTTTATTTCGTTTCTTCACCAATGTACTCAGTATTCTTGAAAAGCGCAATAACAATGATTCGTCTTTTTCCGACATTCCGATACTATATATTTAATAAAAGAAAACTATTTTTAAAAAATTTATTTTGTCCAAAATAACAGGGCTGATAGCGATATGATAAAGATGTGTGAAATTCTAGTTTTATGGTATATAAGAATAAAAGAGAAAATTTGTTTAAAGGTGAACAAAACCTGACTCCTTATTCATTATAAAAAACATATGATAAAATGGGTGTTCGAGATACATTTTAAATATTTCGATAACCTAATCAATCATTTTGTAACATAATCGCTCGAAATTAACAATAAATGCGGTTTGAAAGGTCCTATCAACAAAAAAGAGAAAGGTGTTTTTCGATTGCCAACATATAATTTTACTGAAGGTCCGATCAAAAAACAAATACTCCTTTTTTCCGGTCCTATTTTACTATCGAATTTGCTGCAAGTTTCCTATCAGTTCATCGATAGTTTATGGGTAGGTAATTTATTAGGCGATCAAGCTTTAGGCGCGGTGACGATATCTTCAACAATCGTTGTTGTCGTTCTGGCATTTATTATCGGCATCAATAATGCAACTTTAACGATTTTATCGCAACAAAAAGGAATGCAAGATGAAACGGGATTACGCCGATATGTGAATGCCTTTGTCGTTCTTTTAGCCTTGCTTTCCCTTCTCGTCGGAGCCTTTGGCTTTATTTTTGCAACGGATATTCTTGTTTTTCTCAATACGCCTGATAGTATGCTCGAGGGAGCTGGTGCCTATCTACGCATTAGTTTTTTAGGGGTCCTGTTGATTATGGGCTATAATTTTATCAGTACCGTATTACGGGCCCTTGGTGATAGTAAAACCCCGTTGAAATTTATTTTTATTGCTGTTCTGTTGAATACGATTTTAGATCCGCTTTTTATTGCTGGTTTTAACTGGGGCATTCACGGAGCGGCTATTGCTACCGTCGTTTCGCAAGGACTGGCCTTTTTCCTAGCCTTGATGTATTCGTTGAAAAAGAAATTAATTCCCTTTTCCAGACCGCATTGGCCGAGCTGGGCGGAGGCCTGGTTGATCTTAAAATTAGGGATCCCCGCCGGACTGCAAATGATGGTCATCCAGGCGGGAGTGACGACGATTTTATCGATTGTGAACAGCTTTGGCGCTGCCGTTGTGGCCGGTTATGGTGCCGCACAACGAATTGATAGTTTAATCATGCTCCCCGCATCGGCGCTAGGTACGGCCGTAAATAGTATGGCTGGACAAAATATCGGAGCCAATCGCTGGGAGCGCGTACGTAAAATCGCAATGTACGGCGTTCTGTTTAATTTTCTCATCATGTTCGCGATCGCCATATTGATATTTGTCTTTGCTGAAATCATGATCACCTGGTTTATTCATGAACCGGATTCTGTTCATTTCGGCATTGCTTTCTTAAAAATCACAGCCTTTTTCTATCCTTTTCTTGGATTAAACTTTATTTTAAACGGAATTGTCCGTGCCTCAGGTGCGATGTATCAAGTGCTCTTCTTAAATATTTTGTCATTCTGGGTTTTACGTGTTCCCCTCACATCTCTTTTTTCAAGTTTAATAGGACAAAACGGCATTGCTTATGGAATCGGGATTAGTTTTGTCATTAGCAGTATTTTTGCTTTCTCCTATTTCCAGTGGGGCGGATGGAAACGGAAACGCTTGTTTGCGAAAAAAACAACTGAATGAAGTTTTCATCTTGCAAAGATTAAGGCGGCTTTTTCCGGTGGAGGGAGCCGTCTTTTTTTAGCGTGTAAGTCGGAAAAATTACTTACGCTATTCGATTATTTATATAAAATTTTACAAATATGTTCATAAAGCTTTGTTTAGTGAAACACTGGAAAGGGTGAAAACGATGGGCATGGAACGATAAAGGGTCGATCCGACAAAAGGAATTGAGTTCGGGATTTATGCTTTTTAAAAAATAATTATAGATATTTCGCTATCAATCAGTTAAAATATCGTGTGTGATAGATAGGAATTTTTTGAAAAAATAATTAATAATGAAACAGCCGGTGGCAATGTTGAGGTGTTCGAATGTGGAACTTAACAAAGGAAGCTAAGGAAAAATTTCGAAAGAATAATCTCCTTCCGATTCCTGAAACGGATGAAGAATGGGAAATGATTATCGAGGAAGCAAAAAAAGAAGGAGAAAATCTTTATGAACGACTACGAGAAGAGCTTGCAGAAGTGAGGGATGAGTTCATCCAAATCGTCCCGGAACGGTTTATTCCGTATATTGAAAATGGTACTATTAATCAACCGACGTTACCGAAGGCTGTCCGGGAAGAATATGTGCGTTGGGTCGAGGAGAAAAACAAAGAGTTTGAACAAATTTTAGAAAGGGCTCATGCGAATACCCGGCGTGCCGTCTCCTTTTTATCCAAAGCTTGCCAGGAAGTTTTTTTAGACAGTTTACATGATGCAAAGTTAGTTCGTATTGCTCGTGAGGGAAACAATGTCCATCTTTATTTAAATACAGAAGGAGGCTTTACAGAGAAAGCTTTCGTTCATTTGCATTTTTCACGAGTAGTTTCCGAAGAATGTGATCCCGCGCTTCAAGTGGGGCAATTCCTCATTTATCATGAATTACAAAAAACGGCTCACGGTTTTGCCTTTCGGGCATTGCTGGATGTGCCGGATTCAGAGTGGACGATTGTTGCTAGATTAATAGATGCCCGCTATTTTTACCGACCTGCGCTATATACAAAATTATGGAATGAGGAAAATCTTGAAGACATGCCTTTCGAGGAATTTCTCAAGCAGCTGAATCGAGATCAGCGCTACTGGCTCATTACTCCTGATGGAATTTTTCCTGTTGAGTTAGTTTCCGGTGGGATAAAACTTGCGAATGGAAGTGTACAATTGGAAGATCAAGAACTCGTTTTAACGGTAGGAGAAAAACGCTGGCAATATAATCTAGAAAAATATCATCCCGCTCATTTCATCTACACGGATATTTACGAAGATCCGTACGAACAATTCAATGAACCGCTCCCGATTGAAGATTTAGAGGCAGCATGTTTCAGTGATAATCGGGAACTACAAGTGCGGGCATGGAATACGATGTATGCCAACCCGCAGCAATGTAAAGACATGATTAATGCAATTCTGGCGAGATTAGAATCTACAGATGACGATGATACGAAAGTGGCTCTGGAGGTTTTTGTAACCCATTTTTATGAACAAGGGATTTTGACTGCAGAAAACATCCATAAGTTTCGCGACATCCTGCAATCGTAAAAAAAGTGCTTTTCCTCATAGCGAAAAGCACTGTTATCTGTTAATTTATGAATCGATTAAGCGAGATTTTTGCGCAGTAAATTGGAAACACGGATTTCTTTATTATCGAGGATACGTCGATAGTTTTCTAAATGTTTCACTGTACTCAGGACTAATAGAATAATAGCGACGGCAATTTGAAAAGAGAAAAATCCGTAATAAATTCCAGTTGTACCAATAAAGGATAAATACATCCCCCAGACACCGATTACTAGGTAATCGGTAATGATGCCGATCAGTAATAATGTGCCTAGTCCGATCAAGCCGATTTTCCAGTTGATGGCAAATATCAAGCCGATAATGGAAGCCGTTCCCTTTCCGCCTTTAAACTTCATAGTAATCGGATAATTGTGGCCGATGACAATGAAAAGCCCGACGAGATATAGAATAGGAATTTGTGCCGGATCATCGGCAAAAGCCATTTTTAAGAAAATAAGCGGGATGATTGCTTTCCCGATATCGATTAATGCAACCAAGGCACCGTATTTCCAGCCGAGTAATAACGTCGTATTGGAAGCACCTGGATTTTTATATCCGCTATTGCCAATATCGATATTTTTTATTTTACCGATTATCTGCGCACCGTTAATACAACCTAATAAGTAACCGATAAGTGCAAAACTAAAAAAAGTCATCGAAGGATTCACCTTTTCCAATTTACTTTTCTTTACTATTATACGATGTTTCCCAATAAAATGGTGCACCAATAGAGATAACAAAATAACTGGCTATGAAAATACCGTTATTGGAAATACAATAAATGATCATGTTCTAGAATAAAAATATATATTCACCATTCAAATTGTGCAAAGATTGATCGTTATATGAGATTAAAAGTCTTCAAGGAGAATGTGAGCACTGTCTTTAGAAAGGATGGTTATTTTCCTATGAGTCGCTTAAAACCACTTGATATAACCTTATGCGGCATGTTTATCGTCATTATTGCCATCGGGGCCAATATTACGAGCATCTTTCCATTTTTCGTGATTGGTGGTGTACCGATCACTTTACAAACCTTTTTCGTCATTTTAGCGGGATTCATTTTAGGCAGTCGCCTCGGTACGATAGCGGTAATTGTTTATGTATTGATGGGACTTTTCGGTCTACCGGTTTTTGCCCAGTTTACCGGAGGCTTGCAAACAATCTTTCGTCCGACGTTCGGCTTTATTTTATCATTTATTTTAACCGCTTATGCTGTTGGGAAAATTTCCGAGAGAAATAAAAATGTGTTCACTTATTGTGTTGCAGCCATTATCGGCTTGATCATTAATTACGTGATTGGAACGAACTGGATGTATTTTGCCTATCGCTATTGGGCAGAGGCACCCGGAAATTTTTCCTACACCGTGGCCTGGCTCTGGATGGTTCCACCATTAATCAAGGACCTTCCATTATCAATCATGGCCAGTCTCTTTGCCTATCGTTTCAATACTTCCGTTTGGACAAAAAAGCAGTGGGAAAAATTCAGGATGAATTAAATGAGAAATCCCCCTTATTATGGTAGACATGGAGAACATTCGGGTTGAAACCGGATCTCTTCAAAATCGCTACCGTGAAAAGGGGGATTTTCAATTTTTATAAGAATTCCCGTCTTAAGTCTTCAGGTGATCGTGGTGAAATATAGCTTGGCGGGATATCAAAGACGGTTTTACAGCCGAATTGTTTTTCCTGGCTTAAACGATAGGCTGCCCGGGCATAGGCGACGAGCACGCTCGCGGTAAATTCCGGATTGCTTTCCAATTTTAAAGAAAACTCATATACTTGCTTGTGATTATCCCCGGTAACGCCACCATGAATGACGAAACCGCCGTGGGGAGATTTCGTATGATCGCGCATAAATTCTTCCTCGGAAATAAAATGGACTTCCGTATCATAATCGGCAAAATAATTGGGCATCGTTTTAATTTCTTGTTCAATGGCTTTAAGATCGGCACTCTCATCCGGAACAACGTAACAGACACGACGGTGTTTTTCCGCTGTTGTTAATTTCGGATTTTGGCCACTGCGTACCTTTTCAATCGCTTCTTCATTCGGAATTGTATATTGCACACCGAGCTTGACCCCTTTTACGCGCCGGACTGCATCGGAGTGACCCTGGCTCAGACCCTCTCCCCAAAAAGTGTGGGTTTCTCCCTTCGGCAAAATCGCATCGGCCATGACCCGATTGATTGAAAATAAGCCAGGATCCCAGCCCACCGAGATAATGGCGACTTTATCATGTTTCGTTGCCACTTCATTGACAGCTTGATAAAACTCAGGAATTTTTGCATGGGTATCGAAGCTGTCAACTGTATTGAACAGGCTGGCAAATTGGGGAGTTTGTTCCGGCAAGTCAGTTGCCGAACCCCCGCAAAGTAACATGACATCGATCTTGTCAACATATTCTTCAGCTTTGGAAATATGTTCGACTTTGACTCCGGGCTCATTTATTTGTAAAGATTCCGGATTCCTTCTTGAAAAAATCGCGACGAGTTCCAGATCGTCTGTATTTTTAATGGCTTGAACGGCTCCTTTACCAAGATTACCGTATCCAACAATACCGAGTTTAATTTTTTTCGTCATAAAACCTGGCTCCTTATTAAAAATCTGTCATTTCGTTTATTACATTAATTAATTTTACGGGATAAATCAATGACTGGCAAATAATCAAAAACGGTTAAAAGGGATTTTGCAAGATTTTTGATTTGCAAAATATGTGATAAATACAGTAGACTATAACATATTTACAATACATTTTTTGGAAGGAGAAAGTTATGGACTTTCAGGAAAAATTAGCGCAATTTGCCGAACTGGCTGTACGTGTCGGCATCAACGTGCAAAAAGGCCAGTATGTTTTAATTAATACATCTACAGATACAGTAGAATTTACGAGAATGGTCGTGAAGAAAGCTTATGAAGCCGGTGCAGGTCGGGTTGATGTTCAATTTTCCGACCAGGTCATCAGCCGTGCATTTTTTGAAATGGCTCCGGATGAATCCTTTCATTATGCACCGGAATGGCTCGGTAAGCAGAGAGATGAATTGATTGAGAAAAAGGGCGCATTATTATGGATTGATTCCACCGACCCTGATTTGCTGGAAGGTATTCCGACTGCACGGATTATGAATTACAATAAAGCGGCCGGAAAGGTGTTGGAAAATTACCGGAATGCGGTCATGTCTGACAAAATTGCCTGGTCGATTATTGCCGTACCTTCGAAAAACTGGGCGAAAAAAGTATTCCCCGATTTACCTGAAGATGAGCAAATGGATGCTCTGTGGGATGCGATTTTTAATACCGTGCGCATCGGTGAAGGGGATGTTGTCGAGAACTGGCGCAAGCATATTGCCCATCTTGAAGAACGGGCGGCTTACTTAAACGAAAAGCGCTATAAAAAATTACATTATAAAGCACCGGGAACGGATTTAACGATTGAACTTCCCGAAAACCATCTCTGGCTTACCGGAGCAAGTAAAACACCTGAAAGCGTAGATTTCATCGCAAACATGCCAACCGAAGAAGTTTACACCGCCAACTTGAAGACGGGGGTAAACGGATATGTATCCAATACAAAACCTCTCGTCTTTCAAGGTAATATTATTGATGATTTTACATTGACCTTTGAAAATGGAAAAATCGTCAAAGCTGAGGCGAAAAAAGGAGAAGAACTACTAAAAGAACTGATTCAAACGGATGAGGGTGCGGCCTATTTAGGGGAAGTGGCTTTAGTTCCCCATCATTCGCCGATTTCCGAGTCGAATATTTTGTTTTATAATACGCTGTTTGATGAAAATGCCTCTAACCACCTGGCGATTGGTGCGGCGTATGGCACCTGTATTGAAGGGGGCCGGAATTTAACAGAAGATGAGTTAAAGAAAAAAGGATTAAATGTCTCCATTGTTCATGAAGATTTCATGATCGGAAGTGACAAGATGGATATTGACGGAGAATTGGCCGATGGTACAAAAGAGCCGATTTTCCGCAATGGCAACTGGGCGTTTTAAACCATGAACAAGTCAGGACTTCACGTTTATGTGAGGTCCTGTTTCTTTTTCCAGGAAGTTGCGATACTTGCCCAGTCTCTTTTTTTACCAGTGCATACACATACATTAGACGAATGTACTGAAAAAAGGAGGTATCCCCATGTACGATCAGCGGATTATTGGCAGACGGCCCTTTTTCGGTCCCGGTCCGTTTATTGGTGGATTATTAGGAGGAGTTTTGGGCAGTGCTTTATTCGGTCCACGGCCCTATCCGTTTCCATACTATTCACCGCCGTATTATGGCTATTATGGATATCCACCGTACTATTATCCATATTAGTAAAAAAATACGCCCGATCATTAAAAAAAGCAATCGCATTCGATTGCTTTTTTTATGTGTTTACACAATGGATTAAGTTTATGAAACTTCGAATAGCTGTTAATGTTTATGAAAGAAATAAACTAATTGTCATCTTGTGAAGCGGTTCTTTTTTCCACCACCGCAATTGTGCAGCGGGATATACAGATGAGCTGGCCGGCTTCATCGGTAATTTTTATTTCCCAAACCTGGGTCCGGCGACCGCGGTGTAAAATTTTACCCTCCGCTGTGACCAGTCCCTCTTTTTTGGAGTGGATATGGTTTGCGTTGATTTCCAATCCGAAACAAACTTCCTTATCGTGATCGATAAGCTGGAACGCACCGACACTGGCGACCGTTTCAGCTAAAGCAACAGAGGCTCCGCCGTGAAGATATCCGAGAGGCTGGCGCGTTCTGTCATCGACAGGCATTGTTGCTTTTACATATCCTTTTTCAATTTGTTCCATTTGGATGCCAAGACTATCCATTAATGTGGCCAACATAAACTCTCCTTTCCTGCAGCATGAGTAACCTGGGCATATTGTATATAAAATTATAAAAAGTGGCAAATAAAACACTACCGGCTGTAAACCGGTAGTGTTTTAATTGACCGTATGCGGATCGGTCGCTCTGATCTTTCTTTTTTCTTTACGAGATTGATAGAATAATATCCCGAAGGCAAGAAAGACGATCGCGCTTGTGACATAAAATACGGAGGAGATGCCGATATATCCCGCCACAATGCCGCCAACCGAAGGACCGATAACATTTCCTAAAAAGCGGAAACTCGTATTATACCCTTGCAATTCTCCTTGAATTTCATACGGAGCCACTTGCCGAATATAGGCGGTCATACATGGAATTATCCCGCCACTGGCCATTCCGAATAAGAACCGTAATACGATCAGTTGCCAGAGGGCTGTTACTAAAGCCTGGGGGATGAAAATAATTGCTGAAACAACTAACAGACCTAAAATCACTTTAATATGGCCGATGCGATCGCCAAGTTTTCCCCATTGTCGGGTTGCAATTAAGTTACCAAATCCGATGGCGGAAAACGCAAGACCGGCATAAGAAGCGACTTTTTCCGTATTTGTTAATTGATCAACATATAAAGCTAAAAGCGGCTGAATCGTTAGGTTTGCGATCTGTACCAATAAAGTGACGATCATAATGGCAAATAACGTCTTTTTGCCAACCATAAATTGCAGCACTTCTTTTTTGCTGTACTGTTTGACCTTTTCTACGACTCTTTCTTTCTTTTTCTCTTTTACACCGAATAAAACAAGTAATACAGCCACGAGAATCGCACAGGCGGTGTAAACGAACGTAAACCGGAAACCGACCGTATCGGCAAGCATCCCACCAAAAAGAGGACCGAAAAGCTGTCCGGTGACCGCCCCGGTTTGTAATGTACCTAATGTTTGTCCGGCAATTTTTTTCGGTGTTTGTGAGGAAATAAAAGCAACCGACAGGGGAATGAATCCCGTGACACATCCCATGAGTAAACGCAAGAGAAACAGCTGTGTGACGGATGTTACAAATCCCATCAAGAATAAACTTAAAGAAATCCCGGTACCGGTAAACAATAAAATCTTTTTATATCCGTGTTTATCGCCAAATCTTCCCCATACTGGAGACAAAATAAACGCAGTAACGAATGTTATACTGAACGTAAAACCTGCCCATCGCGAAATAAAATCTTCGCTATAATTTCCCATCGTTGAGATGTACAGGGAGAGAAAGGGCATGACCATAGTTGTACTGGATGCCACTAGAAAGTTCGCAAACCACATGATCATTAGATTTCTTTTTTCAACTTTAATTTGCAATCACCTTCCAGAATATTTAGCCTCCCTAAATAGTATAGCTTACTTCGGAATCGAAAGAAAGTTTGCCATATCGCGATTAATCAGTATAAAATGGATTCATGCGAAATTGTAAAGGTTTTACGATGGTTATTTACGAAATTCTTTCATTTTTCTCACTCCTCTAATCACGATCTGCGGTGAAATATGCCATGTGAATTTCCCTTTTTTGCATAAAAAAGGACAAATGTCTGTCACGTTTCTTGCATATTAAATAAGAATCGATTACGATACAAAAAGAATTATTTTACTGGAGACAGGAGATGAAACCATGAGTGAATCATATACCTTTCCACAACTGACAACATCCGTTTCTGAAGATGAGGTTGTTGTGGAAATCGTAACGAATCATGGAACAATTCAATGCAAATTATTCCCTACATATGCCCCTAAGGCGGTGGAAAATTTCCTCACCCATGCCCAAAACGGCTATTATGAAGGCGTAACTTTCCATCGGGTGATTGACGGTTTCATGATTCAAGGAGGGGATCCTACCGGAACAGGAGCTGGCGGAGAAAGTATTTACGGTCAGCCGTTTGCAGATGAATTTTCCCCTTACTTATTTAATTTTCGCGGTGCATTGAGTATGGCGAATGCCGGGCCGAATACAAACGGGAGCCAGTTTTTCATCGTTCAGAACCAAGAACTCAACCCTATGTTTAAGGATCAGATGAAAACGGCAGGTTATCCCCAGGAAGCTATTGACTATTATGTAGAACATGGCGGTACACCGTGGCTCGATTTCCGCCATACCGTGTTCGGGCATGTAATCCAGGGAATGGAGGTTGTCGATAAAATCGCAGCTGTCCCCACGGATGCTCAGGATAGGCCGTTACAAGATGTAGTGATTGAAAAAATTACCGTCCAGGATTAAAAAAGCTTTATCGCCCTTTTCTGTTTGTTTTGTTTATTCCGAAAAGTTTGGTATACTAAACGGAAGGAAAAGCACAGAAAGGGCGATTTTTTTATGATTCGATTCAACCTCGGCATGTTATTCCTTTACTTTCCAGAGGATAAAACTGAATACATTCCCGCATTATTAACTTTTTCTGTTTTTCTAATCGCTTGTGTGCTTGTTTTCCTCTGGGTGCGAAAAGTATCAAAAAGACAGGAAGAGCAGGCGAAAAAACTGGAAGAGCAGTTGCAAGAAACCCTTATGGAAAAGGAAGATGAACAGAACAGTCATCCATTATCAACGAAATGATGGATTTCTTGACTTGATTATGGTTTGAGCGCCTGAACCATGATTTTTTTCGGAATTTTGAACCGGAGAGAGGTATATGATGGGTGAATGGGATATAGAAACATTGCCGATTCAGATCCGGAAGCACGTCGCTTCAAGCCACTGGCAGCCGATTCTTATTGGAAAATCAGGCTCTTGTGTCTATTTGCTTACAGATGAAAAAAATTCAAGAAGATATTTAAAAATTACAGCGAAAACATTGCGCCTTGATTTAAAAAGAGAAGGGGCCATATTGCAATGGCTGGACGGAAAACTGCCAGTACCGAAAGTACTGGCCTTTGCAAGTAGCCGAACACATGAATATTTGTTAATAAGTGAAATCAAAGGGCGCGTATCCAGTGATCCCTCTTTTCATACGAATTTACGGGAATTCATCCGAATACTCGCGCATGGTTTGCGAGCAATCCACAGTTTAGATATTCACAACTGTCCCTTTTCCAATCGGCTGGATAGAAAATTAAATGAGGCAAAGAAACGGATGGACAGGGGACTTGTTGATGAGGAAAATTTTGATCCAATTCGTCAGGGAAGGACAGCCGCCGGATTATATGAAGAGCTGTTAAAGAGAAAACCTGAAACCGAGGACCTGGTTTTTACCCACGGTGATTTTTGCTTACCTAATATATTGATCGCTAAAGGGAAAATCAGCGGATATATCGATTGGGGCAGGGGCGGAGTTGCTGACCGCTACCAGGATCTAGCTTTAATTGCCAGAGGATTAAAACGTAAATTTGGTGCCGACTGGGTCGCCTTGTTTTTTCAGGAGTACGGGCTTAATCAAATGGATGATGACAAAATCGCTTATTATCAGTTGTTGGATGAGTTCTTTTAATTAAGAAGTGGTAACAAAATAGCAGCTTCCGGTCATTGAAGATAGTTGAAACAACTAGTGAATATCTTCACAAACTATTCAAATTTTCCTGATGATGGGTATGGTATAATTTTTTTAGAATAGAATGTGAAAATATTCACAATAGGAGTGTTAAACGATGCAAATTAAAATGTCTGAGGAAGTATTTGCCTGGTACAAAGATGAACTAGGCTTAGGAAAAGGCGACTGCATTCGCTTTTATATTCAATTTGCTAGCTATCGAATGTCTAGCAATGGGTTTACCCTCGGAATCAGGAAAGATACCCCTATTGACCCCGGTGTGCAACTGGAAAAAGAGGGGATTACATTTTTTATGGAAAAAGACGATGAATGGTATCTCGAAGGTCAAGATCTTTGCATTGATTTGAATGATCACGGTGAGCCGGAAATGTATCAGTCTATGTAATTCCAGCGTATGATTAGTCCGTACGAAAAAATTAAGGATTGAGATTTCTTTTAGCATAAAAAATCAGAATGGAAAAATAATCGGCAAGTGGAAGAGGCTATTTTCTTCACTTGCCGTATTTGTTAAAAAATATTGGGTATATCAATAACCAGATGTGCTTGTTAAAGATTAAATGGGAATGGATATTATGCGAGAGCGTATTTCAACCGTTTTAAACCTTCCAACAAAGTTTTTCGTGGACAGCCAACATTCATTCGCACGAAACCTTCGCCTTCGGGACCGTATTTCGTTCCCGGTTCCACGGCGAGTTTTCCCTTTTTGATTAATCGGTCCATTAATTCTTTTTCCGTCAAACCGAGTTCGCGGCAGTCAAGCCACACGAGATACGTCCCCTGTGATGAAATCACGTGAACATGGGGGATTTCTTTTTCGATGAATTCCTTTGTTAACCTCACGTTTTCTGCTATGTATTGATTCAATTCATCGAGCCAGTCTTCTCCATATGTATAAGCCGCTTCTGCCGCCACAACTCCTAGCAGGTTCGGTCCGTGGAAGGCTACTTGATCCATCTGTTTTTTGATTTTCCGCCGGATGTCGGCATCCGGAATAACCATGACAGAACATTGCAGTCCGGGAATATTGAACGTTTTACTCGGAGCGAATAAAGTGATCGTCCGATTTTCCGTTTGATCATTAAGAGAACTAATGGGAATTTGTTCATAGGATGGAAAAATCAAATCGCCATGGATTTCATCTGATACAATGGGAATATCATATTGCTCGCATAACGCAGCGATCCTTTCTAATTCCTCCCGCGTCCAGACCCGTCCTGTCGGGTTATGTGGACTGCATAATAAAACTAATTTTACACCGGATTTTAATTGGTCTTCGAAGTGCTGAAAATCAATCTCGTATCGATCACCTTTTAAAACTAACGGGTTCCGGACCACCGTCCGGTTATTCGTCTCGATCATGCGTACGAAAGGCGGGTAGATTGGAGTTTGGATAAGGATTTTATCTCCTTCATTTGTTAAAGCTTGAATAGAAAAGGCGATGGATTTCACTACTCCGGAACAGAGAACGATCCACTCCTCTTTGATATCCCATTTATATCGTTTTTTCGTCCAATTGATAATGGCCTCTGTTATTGTCCTGGAAGAAAGGGCATATCCGAACACACCGTGCTGGATTCGGTCCATTAAAGCCTGAATCACTTGCTGCGGGGCTTGAAAATCCATATCGGCGACCCACATCGGTAGTAGATCATTCGTTCCGTATAGATGCTTCATACCGTTCCATTTTACAGAGTCCGAATTTTTGCGGTCAATTTCCATATCAAATATTGACATAAAAACCCCTCCTTTTTCTCCTCTTTCCATCTTACCACAGGTAGTTTTCCTTTTTAACGAATTAATTTCTTTATTATCTGACAGATTTCCTGCGGCCTTTCTTCTTGCAATAAATGACCGGTTTCTGGAAAAACAAAAAGCTCGGCATGAGGTAAATCATGTGCCAGTCGTTTGCCGACAGAAAGAGGAACAATGCGGTCGTTTTCCCCCCAGATTAAATAACACGGCGTCATGATTTTGTGTAAAACTTCACTCGGTAAGTCCCCTTCACGGTCGCGAAGCATTTTCGCCAGTGCCCGGAAAATTCCATCATTTTGTAAAAAAGGTTCAAGGTAGCCATTTTTCATCTCTTCGGTAATCAGTGCCCGATCGTGTACTACTTGTTCCAGGTTTCCCTGCACGCCACCAGTTCGAATGAAATGGCGCTTTACAAATAGATGGGCCCCGGGAAGATAGCTAAGGGCAATGGCCCAGGGGCGGGCTCTTTGTAAATATCCGGAGCTGGCCAAAAGGACGGCCAGCTCAAATTTTTCCGGTTGGTCGTTAATCATATGTAAGCCGATCTGTCCGCCCATGGAATGTCCGACTAAAATTGCCCTGGTTATGTTTAGCTCTTGTAACAAACAATTGAGCGTCCGGGCGATGTTGCGGTAGGAATATTCAAAGGAGAGTGATTTACCACTTTTTCCAAAAGGAGGGATGTCAATGGTGATAATGGAATAGTCTTCCTTTAATTCACGAATCAGGTGCCGAAAACAAAAGCACGAAGCGAGAAAACCGTGTAAGAAAATGATGGTCTTTTGTGATGTAGCATGGGGATACCATTCATAGTAAATATTGATACCATTTACTTCTTGATAAGTACCGGTGCTGAATTCTGTGTTTATATTATGATCTGCCATGCACGAATATCCTCCGTATTTCCTCATGAAGTGATGTGGACGTGTCTTAATCCCTGTCATTCGATATTGTGCACGAAGACACGATTTTTACAAATGACGATAAAATAATATGGCGCAAAATCATGGAATTAATGTCTCTGTGTTAAAGAGGGTAATATTTTAAAAATAAAAAAGGACAAACGTTTTCAGTTTGTCCTGAAATATGGGGGGAATACACGAAACCTTTGTAGAATTATTTTTTCCGCTCTTTTTAAATTTATACAACTTTTTTCCAAGTCATATTTGTAAACTTCTGCTTCTTTATTGACTCAAGAGATGAAAGGGATCGCTCCGAAATTTTACAAAATGAATAAAAGTTATTGAAATTTCAGATAAATCGTGCTATTATTTATTCAAACTTGAATATTCAAATTTGAATATAAAGGAGGGAATTCGTCGTGATTAAATTAATCGTTCTCGGCATCCTCAGCAAACAACCGATGCACGGCTATGAAATTTACGAATTGTTAAAAGTCAGTCAGGTGGAAAGATGGAGTGGTGTTTTACCGGGCTCTATTTATTACGCTTTGAAATCGTTAAGCTCCCAGGGATTCATTCGTATTAAAGAAACAGAACAATCGGGACACCGCAACAAGGCTGTCTATGAAATTACCGAAAAGGGAGAGGAGGAATTTAATCGTTTACTATTGGAAAGCTGGCAAGAAGAACTATATTCTTTTCCGAAAAAGCTTTATACGCTACTGGCGTTTGCAAAAGATTTGCCAATAAATAAGTTAACACCACTCATTGAGCAACAAATCCATCAGTTTGAAAAAGAATTATTGTTCTGGGATTGGGAAAAACAACCGCTTCATGACAAAAAAGGTGATTTTCTTTCGGAAGCGGTTTTTGAAAATGGCCGGAAACATCTGGAATTGGATATCAAACTTTTGAAAACGGTATTGGATTATTTGAATAAAAAATAAGGGGAGTTTTCCATGGGGAGAAAATTAGTGGATGTGAAGTCGTTAAAAAAGCAATATGGTGAAAGAGAAGTCATTCGGGGCATCAGTTTTTCCATTTATGCCCGCGAAGTGTTAGCGATGATCGGCCCAAATGGAGCGGGGAAAACAACGACCGTCGAAATGATTTTAGGGATGAGAAATCCGGATTCTGGTTCTATTCAACTAGATGGTTTAGACCGGAAAAAGGATATGGGGGCACAGCTCCAAAATACGCCTTTTTTTTATCATTTGTCTGTAGAAGAAAATATCCGGATTTTTTGTAATTTCTATAACATCAGAAACCGGGAAGAAATGACAAAGAAAATGCTCACACTTTTTGAATTGGATCATGTGAAAAAGGCTCAAGTTTATACACTATCTGGTGGTCAGAAAAAAAGATTAGCCATTGCCCTGGCAACACTTCATAATCCGAAAATCGTTTTTTTAGATGAACCTACGGCCGATCTGGATCCGCGAGGGAGGATTAAAATGCGGAAAATTATCAGACAACTGGCTTTACAGGGGCATTCCGTTGTCTTTACTTCCCATGATATGAATGAAGTTGTCCAGGTTGCCGATCGCGTGCTTTTGATTGATAACGGGAGAATCGTGGAAGCGGGTGCGCCACAACAAATCATGGAAAAATACAATGCCAGTTCGTTAGAAGAGGTGTATATGATTTTGACAGAAAAATATGCAGGGGAGAAAATGAGCCATGGTTGATACATTAAAAATATTGTTCATCTCTTCTCTCAGGGATAAGATGACTATATTTTGGTCCATTTTGTTTCCTGTAGCATTATTATTAGCCCTCGGTTTTATCCAAGAAGACCCATCCTATCGAATGCAACTTTTAGGAGCGGTAGTAGCAATGGGGATTTTGTTTAATGCTATGTACGGGATTGGTTTTGACGTTTTATTGAATAGAAATAATGGCATTTTTAAAATTTTACGAATCACTCCCTTCACGATTTCGAAATTTATTTTCCTGTTTTCTTTGAGTAAAGTATTCGTATCCCTTGTGACAGGATTTGTTACTTTGTTTGCAGGTATCATCATTTTCCAAATTGACTTTTCTATTTCCAGTATCCTTTTATTATTTCCATTACTCCTTTTGGGAATCGTTTGTTTTTCTTTTTTAGGGTGTATTATTGGCAATTTGGCCAAAATTGAAACGCAGGTGAGCTTATTCGCGAATCTAATCGCCATGCCCATGCTGTTTTTAAGCCATTCCTTTTACACGATTACTGAAGAGCGAAAAATTCTTTATTTATTGACGAAACTAAACCCATTTAACTATTTCTTAAAGTCCATTCAGGAGACGTTAAACGGAATGTACAGTTCATTGGGAATCACGTATATCATCCTGACGGTATTAGGAGTAGCAAGTTTTCTTCTCGCTCTAGCCACATTTAAATGGGAATCCCATTCAGAATCAACGAAAAAAGTTATTAAAAGAAAAGCATTTGCAAGTTAATTAAATAGCCATATTGGTTCCCGGCATGTTAATGGAAAAACTCCTGTAATTTGAACGCGTGGAGACGTGCGGTTCAATATTACCCAGGAGTTTTTTTATTTGCTGAAACGTTTATTAAAGCCATTTATATCGCAAAGAATATATGTTATCATCAAGAATATTTGTTATTACAAGGACATATATTACGTTGGATTGGATCTTCCGCAAGAACCTATCTTATAAAAAGGAGCCATTAGAGAAAAATTTAGGAGTGTTTTCATGAGTGATCGTATAGAAATAGGCCGCATTGTAAAGGGGAAGATAACGGGAATTCAACCTTACGGAGCATTTGTCCTGCTTGAGGATAATAAACAGGGAATGATTCATATATCGGAAATTGCCAATGAGTACGTCAAAGACATACATGATTATGTCAAAGTCGGTGAAGAAGTTTTCGTCAAAATTCTTGCGATCGACGAGACAGAAACCAGAATCCGTTTATCATTACGCGACGTATCGCAACCACCCAGCGTTGATAACCAAAATACAATCAAAGAACAAAAAACTGGTACTGATAAAGTTTCCCCGGGTTTCTATCCCCTTCAAGTAAAATTACCAGAGTGGATTGATGCATTTCGCAAACAATCTTTACTAAAAAAGTAAATAATAAAGATAAAAGGGGCTGTCCAAAAAATAAAATTCTTCAAGTTGAACTAAACCAGAATCTTGATTTATCAAGGTTCTTGAACAAACAAAAGGGGCATCCAAAAGTCGAAAATACGACTTTTTGGACAGCCCCTTTTTTTGAACACAAAAAAATTATATATTTACCAATGAATCTCGTTATATTCGTAGATCCTTTTTTAGATAAAACGTTTTATAATTCCGAACATTCAGGTACAATATAAGGTGGATAATTGTAGAGGAGGTTGTAACAAATGCGCAGTTCTCAGGAAATCATCGCTTTAACCGACAAATACGGTGCCAGAAACTATTACCCCCTACCCGTTGTAATTTCAAAGGCAGAAGGGGTCTGGGTTGAAGATCCAGAAGGCAATCGGTATATGGATATGTTAAGCGCCTATTCGGCCGTGAACCAGGGTCACCGTCATCCAAAAATTATTCAAGCGTTAAAGGATCAGGCCGATCGGGTCACGCTAACTTCCCGGGCATTCCATAATGACCAGCTTGGTCCATGGTATGAAAAAGTATGTCAGTTAACAGGAAAGAACATGGTTCTGCCGATGAATACCGGTGCCGAGGCGGTAGAGACGGCGATAAAAGCGGCCAGACGCTGGGCTTATGATGTCAAAGGGGTACCGGAAGATCAGGCGGAAATTATCGCCTGCGAGGGAAATTTCCACGGGCGAACAATGACAGCGGTATCATTATCTTCAGAACCCGAATATAAAAGAGGCTTTGGCCCGATGTTACCGGGAATCAAGCTTGTTCCTTATGGGGATATTGAAGCGTTGAAACAGGCAGTCACACCAAATACAGCAGCCTTCCTCCTGGAGCCGATTCAGGGAGAAGCGGGAATTATTATTCCACCGGAAGGATACTTGAAAGAAGCGTATGAGATCTGTAAAGAAAATAATGTCTTGTTCATGGCTGATGAAATTCAATCAGGTCTGGGACGGAGCGGTAAGATGTTTGCCTGTGATTGGGAAGATGTCGAGCCTGATGTGTATATATTAGGTAAGGCTTTGGGCGGAGGTGTCTTTCCGATCTCATGCGTCGCTGCCAATGACGATATTCTTGGCGTGTTTAACCCGGGTTCCCACGGTTCCACTTTCGGTGGAAATCCCCTAGCCTGTGCAGTATCGATTGCGGCTATTGATGTGATTATCGAGGAAGATTTAGTCAACCGTTCCCTGGAGTTAGGTG
Organism: uncultured Bacillaceae bacterium; assembly: GCA_937951955.1. Lineage (GTDB taxonomy): Bacteria > Bacillota > Bacilli > Bacillales > Caldibacillaceae > CALGAD01. The sequence goes on along the minus strand of CALGAD010000028.1, from coordinate 12,947 downwards.
AATATTTTATTAATGAACTAAAGAAAATTAACAATCCTGATATTAAAGAAGTCCGTGGCAAAGGATTGTTTGTCGGTGTAGAATTATATGGACCAGCCCGACCGTACTGCGAGCGGTTAAAAGATGCCGGTCTATTATGTAAAGAAACCCATGAAAATGTCATCCGTTTTGCGCCACCGCTCATTATTAAAAAAGAAGAATTAGATTGGGCGTTAGAACGAATTCATCAAGTATTAAGTCTTTCAAAAGTGAATGAATGAAAGTTTTTCCTTTTCAATATAATACAAAAGGCAGCCGTGCAGGCTGCCTTTTCCTGTTTTCAGCTGACTAACTGCCAAAATTGAACCAGTTTTGAATCGGGTTGAAAGTCTATCAGGATTTATAAATTTTTTAAGGTGGGTAAGATTTCAATTTGTTATGTTTAGGCTCCCAATTCTTTCGGCATATTTGTATTCCTTTTCTTCTGCAAGAACCATATACCAGCTGTTAAAAGCAAACCGATTGTACTCGGTAACAGATCTGGGATGATCATTAACAATCCAGCAGCAAAGAGAATCAGTCGTTCTAATGCATTCGGTTGTGTGACAAAATATCCGATTACCGCTGCACTAACTGCCGTCATACCGAGTACTGCTGTAACAATGGCAAAGAGCAGGGTTAAAACGGTTCCTTCTTGCATCTGTAGTAAAAGAATTGGATCATACACGAAAATATACGGAATGATAAAGGCCGCAATGGCTAGTTTAACAGCATTTACACCCGTTTTAAATGGGTTAGCATTGGCAAGTCCGGCACCGGCATAGGCTGCTAATGATACAGGAGGTGTGATGTCGGCGACAATACCGAAGTAAAAGACAAACATATGGGCCGCAATTGGTAAGACTCCGAATTCACTAATTAAAACAGGAGCAGCTATTGTAGCAGTAACTACATAGTTTGCCGTCGTTGGAAGTCCCATGCCTAAAATTAAACAGGCTATCATTGTCATAAATAGTGCAATTGGTAAAAATCCTCCCGATAAGGCGAGAACCCCTGCTGCAAACTTCGCACCGAGACCGGTGATACTTACGACGCCGGCGATAATTCCTGCTGTGGCACAAGCTGCAATTACAGGTAATGCTACGCGAGCACCTTCCTCTAAAACTTTAATGAACTTTTTAAGATTCATTCTCGTTTCTTTACGAATCATGGTAATCGTAAAGGCAGTGATAATGCCCATTAATGCTGCCCGCTGTGCAGTAAAACCTTGCAAAATAATGACAATAATTATGATTATGGGCAGTAACATGTAACCATTTTTCATCATTAACTTTTTTAAACTTGGTAATTGAGACTGGGGTAGACCGAGGATGCCTAATTTTTTTGCTTCAAAATGAGTACCAATAAAGATTCCCGAGAAGTAAAGCATTGCTGGAATCGCTGCGGCAATCATAATAGAACTAAATTCCACACCTAAATAATCCATCATAATAAAGGCTGCTGCACCCATCAAAGGAGGCATAATCTGGCCGCCCGTGGAAGCAGATGCCTCAGTAGCTGCTGCAAATTCCGGTTTAAAACCGGAATTTTTCATCATCGGTATTGTAAAGGCTCCGGAACCGACTGTATTCGCAACCGAACTTCCTGAAACGGTCCCCTGTAGGGCACTTGCAACAACAGCTGTTTTAGCTGTCCCACCAGTAAAACGTCCCGTTAAAGCAAAAGCCAGATCATTGAAAAATTGCCCGATTTTTGAATGAACGAGCATAACCCCGAAAAATAAGAATAAATAAATAATTTTTGAAGAAATCTGGATTGGCGTTCCAAAAACACCGCTTTCCTGGAACCATAAATTCGTTGCTAAACGATCAACTGAAAATCCGGGGTGCGACAGGATTTGTGTCGGTATGAAATTGCCGAATACTGCATAGAGCATCATTATGCTTGCAACAATAACTATGGGTAAACCTACCGTACGTCTTGTTGCTTCCAACAATAGGAGAATACCAATGATGGAGATAATGATTTCAAAAACACTATATCCTTGAATTCGGCTTAGTAACACTTGCTCATAGAAGAAAATTTTATGATAGGTGACATACATCGCAGTAAAGGCGAGGACAACATCGTACCAAGGTACTGTTTTTTGCGTGCGGCGCCAGCTTCTCTTTGCAGGGAAGAGCAGGAAAATAATCCCTAGAGCTGTACCTAAATGGATTGCTCCCTGCAATTGCGATGGTAATGTACTCGTAAATGCCGTATATAAATGGAATGCGGTCAATGAGGCACCAAGAAAAAGAACAACCCACTGCCAGCGTCCCAGTTTTAGCCGGTACGTACTTTCTACATCATACTTTTCAAGGATTTCTTCAACATTTACTTGAGTTTCTATATCTGCTGTCGGTTGATTTTTCATCCCCTCACTCCCTTTGTCAGCAAAGATGCAATTTGTCTGAAAGAATTAGATTGGCACTTAAGTGATAGTTTTCCCTTTGAATGTAAGTTTTTAAAATAAGGAAAGGGCAGAAAAAAGATACAATCAATCTGCCCTATTCCTTTCTAAAGAAACGTGAATCATATATTATGGCAATTTATTTTTTCAGATCATCTAAACTCTTGATACCGGTAGCTTCTCTCGTAACGATTTGTACAACTTCTGGATAAATATGCCCGATAAAGGCAGCGTTGGATACCTGAGATCCTTCAAACTCACCCGTTCCGTTAACAGCTTGCTGGGCTGGTACGTGGACGGTCATACCAAGGTCCATGTTTCCAGCACCGATGGTTGCCAAGTTTTCAATAGATGCCCCCGTTTCTGTATTGGTGACATTGATATTCGGAATATGCTTGTTCCATACCGTAGCCATTTCTCCACCAAGCGGATAATAAGTACCACCAGAGCTTCCCGTACCAAGAATTAATTCTTCTTTTTGCTCTGTTACATTCACTTCGGCAATCGGATTATCAAATTCAAGTCCCATTTCTTCATAATAGCGCGCTGCTCCTGGATGGATCGGGAGTCCTTCCGAACCGAGAAGCGCATTTTCTAAAGTCATGTGTTGTCCCATCGCATGGGTGATTTCATTCGAATTTTCTACCATAATTTTTGCCAGTTGATAACCGAGCTCTTCACTGATTGTATCGGTGTTCGCCATTAAAATCGCATAGGCAGTTACCGTTTCAATATCTTCTTCGACGAATTCATAGCTACCCGCCGGAATCGTAAATCTACGGTAACCACTGTTTTCTTCAATATACTGAATTGCTTCATCCGAAAGTCCCAGGATGCGGACATCGCCAGTAGAAGCATGTAAACTTTCAATACTACCGGTTGGTAGACCTAAAACTCCAATCGAAATGTCAATATTACCATCCTGAACACCATCAGCAGCATCCCCAAAGCCTTCCTGGAATGCCGTATAATCGCCTTCTTCCAGACCATAGGCTTCCAGTATCAATCTTGATACGTTGTTTGTTTCACTGGCAGGTGGTCCGATGGCAATGTTATATTTTTTTGATCCGCATGCCGCTAGAATGAGTGCGCTTACAACAAAGACTAAGAAAATTGTCCCTTTACGTAATAAATTCATCTCCTCATCTCCTTTGCCTGTATTTTAAAATACGTTATTGTTATTGTAATTAAAACAATATAAAAAATCAATTTTAAATTCTAAAAAAATAAAATAATTTTTTGGTAGAATGGTCGAAGAAGGAAAGAAACAAAAAAACCTTAGCAAAATTGCTAAGGATTTACCTTGGGGAATCACGTTAAAAACTGAACGTGATCGTAGAAAGGAGGTTTCTAGATCGCATAAGTTTTTTGTAAAAAGGGGTGGAAATTTTTGATTTATCGGGTGGTTCCCGCTTGAGGAGAACGACTTCTTTCTTCATTCGGTACAAACAATAAGCCAATATTTATCAGTCCTGCGATACCAACGAGACCGTAAATTAATCTTGCCAGAAAATCATCTCCAAACAGCATTTCCACTAAATTGAAGTTGAAAAAGCCAATTAATCCCCAGTTGATTGCTCCGATGATTGATAAAACAAGCGCGATACGTTGTAATGTACTCATTTACCTACCTCACTTTCACATGTGATTATTTATAGGATGACGACAATAAGTAAATATTATGCATTAAATAAATCACTAAATGAAAGATTCGATCTGTAAATTTAAGATGTATTTACGAAAAATATTGGTGTATGATTAATGGTGACGAATGAGCTAGGAGGGAGTTGGCGATGAAAAACTTTATCTTTCAAAATCCAACTAAACTAATTTTTGGTAAAAATCAACTTGAACATTTGCGTAGAGAAATTCCGAAATACGGGAAAAACGTATTGCTCGTTTATGGTGGCGGCAGTATTAAGAGAAATGGAATTTATGACAAAGTCGTTAAAATATTAAAGGAATTAGATGTGAATCTGTTTGAACTTTCCGGTGTTGAACCTAATCCTCGTATTGAAACCGTAAGACGTGGGGTGGAAATTTGCAAACAAGAAAATGTGGACTTTTTGCTGGCCGTTGGTGGCGGTAGTGTCATTGACTGCACAAAAGCGATTGCGGCCGGAGCCAAATACGACGGGGATCCGTGGGATATCGTGATTAAAAAAGTAAAGGTACAAGATGCCCTGCCTCTGGGAACGGTTCTAACACTGGCGGCAACGGGATCAGAAATGAATGCAGGATCTGTAATTACGAACTGGGAAACGAAGGAAAAATATGGCTGGGGCTCTGCAAAAGTATTTCCGAAATTTTCGATTTTAGACCCTGTACATACATTCTCTGTTCCGAAAGAGCAAACGGTTTACGGTATCGTCGACATCATGTCCCATGTGTTTGAACATTATTTCCACCCGGAAGAAAATACACCACTTCAAGATCGCTTCTGCGAATCGATCTTGTTAACCGTTATGGAAACCGCACCGAAATTGTTAAATGACCTGGAAAATTACGAGTTGCGAGAGACCATTTTATATTGTGGTACCATGGCATTAAATGGGATGGTGTCCATGGGATTAGAGGGGGATTGGGGAACCCATGACCTCGAACATGCCGTCTCGGCTGTGTATGATATTCCACACGGCGGCGGTCTGGCAATTTTATTCCCGAACTGGATGAAACATGTGTTACCGGAAAATCCAGATCGTTTTAAGCAATTAGCGATCCGTGTCTTCGGTGTTGATCCAGAAGGAAAAACAGCCGAAGAAATTGGACTGGAAGGAATCGAACGATTGCGGGAATTTTGGAACAGCCTGGGTGCTCCAAGCCGCTTGGCCGATTATGGCATTGACGACAGCAAAATCGATCTGTTAGTAGATACAGCATTAAAGAACGGTCCGCTCGGTGTGTTTAAGAAGATTGAACGGGAAGATGCCGAAGCGATTTATCGTGCATCTTTATAGAATTTTTCGAGAAAGTATTTTTTTTAACAAACTAATGAGATACAATATATGGTGGCTATTAATATATTTTCCATATCATATGGCAGCTGTAAAAAAGAAATGGAGGTAACTAGATGTCTCACATACGCTTTGATTATTCCAATGCACTTAGTTTTTTTGGAGAGCATGAATTAGAACAAATGAGTGCCCTTGTGGAAGTATGTCATCGGGCATTGCACGAAGGAACCGGTGCCGGAAATGATTTTCTCGGCTGGATTGATTTACCGGTTAATTACGATAAAGAAGAATTTGCACGTATTAAAAAAGCCGCAGAAAAAATCAAAAATGATTCAGATGTCCTTTTAGTGATCGGAATCGGTGGTTCGTATTTAGGAGCACGGGCAGCCATTGAAATGTTAAACCATAGTTTTTACAATGTGTTACCGAAAAAAGAAAGAAAAACGCCGCAAGTTATTTTTGTAGGTAACAATATAAGCTCGACTTATCTTCACGATGTGATGGATTTATTGAAAGATAAAGATTGGTCCATCAATGTCGTTTCTAAATCCGGTACGACAACGGAACCGGCCATCGCTTTCCGTATTTTCCGCAAATTATTAATCGAGAAATACGGTGAAGAAGAAGCCGTCAAGCGGATTTATGCCACAACAGATAAAGCGAAAGGTGCATTAAAGACAGAAGCTGATGCAAAAGGATATGAATCCTTTGTTATTCCTGATGATGTAGGCGGACGCTATTCTGTTTTAACAGCGGTTGGTTTATTACCGATGGCTGTAAGTGGCATTGATATTGATGCGGTGATGAAAGGTGCAGCGGATGCACGGGATGAATATAGCAATCCGAATTTAAAAGAAAATGCAGCCTATCAATATGCCACGATCCGCAACATCCTTTATAACAAAGGCAAAACGATTGAAATGCTGATCAATTATGAACCGGGAATGCAATATTTCAATGAATGGTGGAAACAACTCTACGGTGAAAGTGAAGGAAAAGATTTGAAAGGTATTTATCCTTCCAGTGCCAACTACTCCACTGACCTTCATTCCCTGGGACAATATGTACAGGAAGGCCGTCGCGACCTGTTTGAAACGGTAGTAAAAGTGGAGACACCGCGTCATGATATTGAAATTGAAAGTGAAGACAATAATCTTGACGGTTTAAACTATTTAGCAGGAAAAACCGTTGATTTTGTCAATAACAAAGCGTTCGAAGGGACGTTATTAGCCCATACAGACGGTGGAGTACCGAACCTCGTCGTCTATATTCCGAAAATGGATGCCTATACTTTTGGCTATTTAGTATACTTCTTTGAAAAAGCCTGTGGCATGAGCGGTTATTTATTAGGAGTTAATCCTTTTGACCAGCCCGGGGTTGAAGCTTATAAGAAAAATATGTTTGCACTTCTTGGCAAACCGGGCTTTGAAGATATGAAAGCCGAGCTCGAAAAACGGTTGAATAAATAAGATTTACCATTTAGCCCATCTCCGTAATGCGGGGATGGGTTTGTTTTTTTCGACATCATTTTTTCGATATTACCTTAATCAGGACTATTTTGAATAGGATCCGTTCCTAGAAGCGCTGTTAACATCCTTTCACTGCTTAACGTGTTCGTCGGGATGATTTCATCGGCTCCGGCGCGCCGGGCATTGATTTCATGTTCTTCGGTTAATATTTCGGCAATCGTATACGTATTGGGTGCAATGCCTTTAATGGCGACAATGTTTAATATCGTGTACATATCTGCATCGCTTTCTTTTTTTGACTGGTCGGCAGTAATGAGAACGAATTTTGCTTCCGTAATATTGGCCTGTTTTAAAACGGAATCTGAAACGGAAGAACCTTTGATAAAGAAAATCTGGCTTTTATCCGGGAAAGGATTTTTTTCTAAACTGTCGTCGATCAACACGACCACCGTGTTTTCGTGTTTTTCTAAATTCAGCATCAGTTTTTTCGTACGTTCATTCCAACCGATAATGACGAGATGATTTTTTTCTTTAACCATAACCGTTCCTTTCGTTATCGTATTTTGTTCTTGAATAACTTTTTTAGCAAAGGATGTGAAAAAAGCAGCGACAAAGCCAGCTCCGACTAAAACGAGAATGATGCCGAGAATCCGCCCGAGAAAGGTTGCAGGAACGTAGTCGCCGTAGCCTACGGTAGCAGCTGTCATTGTCGCCCACCAGATACCGTCGAAAACTTCTGGGAAATTTTCCGGTTCCAAAAATGAAATCATTGTTCCAGATAAGATAATTATTGATATAATCGAGAAAAATAGTCGTACAAGATAGGGAAGCTGCATTACGAATTTATAAACATTCCAATTCATGCGGGCACCTTTTCCATCGTTTTTAATTATTATGAGCGTTTCATAATTTCGTAAATCAAATTTTTTGGGAATACAATGGGAGGGATGACGATGCATGTGATTGATTTGCATTGTGATGTCTTATTTAAATTGTCAAAAACAAAAGGTAAGTTGTCCTTTAGAAATGCACCGGAACTGGATGTGAATCTTGAGCGAATGAAAAGAGGGAAAATCAAAGCCCAGGCATTTGCCATCTTTATTGAACCGGATGTTCCTTCAGATCAAAAATTTAATGAAGTGCTCAGCCAGGTCGATTATTTTTATGAAGAAGTGCTCCGGAAAAATCCGGAAATGATACATATTCGCAGCTGGGAAGATTTTCACCGTTTACAGGAAGGAGAGATAGGTGCATTCCTCACCTTAGAGGGTGTCGATGCGATCGGAAATGATTTAAAGAAATTACGGATTTTATACCATCTCGGTGTTCTTTCTGTCGGTTTAACATGGAATCACGGAAACCTGGCCGCTGATGGGGTAGAGGAAGAACGTGGTGGAGGTTTAACCCAGTTAGGAAAGGAAATTGTCAAACTGAACAATCAATACCAAGTTTTAACCGATGTTTCTCATCTTTCCGAACGGGGATTTTGGGATGTGATGGAACTTGCCGACTATCCGATTGCCTCCCACAGCAACGCTCGTTCATTGTGCGGTCATCCACGTAATTTAACAGATCAACAGGCAGAAGCGCTGTTTCAAAGGGGCGGGATGATTCATGTCGTATATAATCCACCTTTCATAAAAGAAGCCGGTCAGACAACGATCGATGATTTAATAAAACATATCGATCATTTTTGCGCACTAGGTGGTGTTCAGCAAATCGGGCTCGGTTCTGATTTTGATGGAATTAAAGAAAAAGTGTCAGGACTTATCGATGCCTCGATGACTCAAAATCTTATTGAACACCTGCTTAAGCATTTTTCGGAAGATGTGGTCCGGGGCTTTGCATACGAAAACTTTTTAAATTATATTTCAAAAATATCATGAGAAGATACATAGTTTTTTACTAGAATGGTTTGCAGGACAGGGCGAGAATGTGTATTTTCCATCACCTGTCCTAGTTATTTTTAGGAAAAAGTGAGAAGTTCATATCCTTAAACGAAAGCAGGTTTTGCAGAATTAATAAGAAAAACTTATACAAAATAAAAAGACAAAAAATATTTACTTATCAATAAAATGAATTATAATTAAAATTGAGAATTATAAATAAAATTCACGAAAAGGGGGAGGCAGTCTGAACTTTGCCATAAAAGCTATTGACCATATTTTACTTGCTGCACCAAAAGGTTGTGAACAAGTAGCGAGGGAATTTTATGCCGAAACGTTAGGATTAAAAGAAATTGAAAAACCTGAAAAGCTAAAAAAGCGTGGCGGTGTCTGGTTCACATTTGGCAATTATGAAATTCATATCGGTGTAGAAGACCCATTTTCGCCTGCGAAAAAGGCCCATCCTGCTTTCGTTGTTGAAAATTTGGACGGATTAAAGCACCATTTGCAAGCAAAAGGGATTGAAGTCATTGCTGATTACAATCGCACGGATGTGAAACGATTTTTTATTTCGGATCCGTTCGGAAACCGGCTGGAATTTTTAGAGCGAGAAAAGTAAACAATGATAAAATTGTAAAAGGGTTGACATGCGCAAATACCTTTTATATAATTAATTTGAATTTGAGATAAACAAAATTGAAATGATAAAATTTGACATACTTATTTTTGAAATATTCCCTATTTTTTACCCATAAACTTCGGAATCGAGATATTAAAAAGAGAAATTGTTGAATTGTATGTATAAAATATTGAAAAGGAGCGAAGTAACGATGGTCACTCTGTATGCCATGCCCAGTTGTTTGTCATGCCGGAAAGCGAAAAAATGGTTGCAAGAACATGAAATACCGTATAACGAGCGCAATATTCAAAAAGAACCGCTAACGATGGATGAAATTATGCACATTTTACGGCTAACAGACAATGGAACGGAAGAAATTATTTCAACCCGGTCCAAAGTGTTCCAGGAAATGAATGTTGATGTTAATCAATTAAGTCTAAACGAGTTATATCATTTTATTCAAAAATATCCGAGTTTATTAAGAAGACCGATTATCGTGGATGACAAGCGGTTGCAGGTCGGATTTAATGACGATGAAATTCGTAAATTCTTGCCCCGTTCTTTTCGCATGCACGAATTAAAACGGGCACAAAAAATGATCAATTAATCGACGAAGGGAGGGATTACCATCGAACAGAAAACGCAATTCATCCAGGAACTGATTTGTATGAACCAATTGATCCAGGATTATTTTAAAAAACAATTATCTCCCTTCGGTCTAAATTTCAAAGAATTTACGGTGCTAGAATTGGTGTACCAGGAAGGGAGGCAGCCAATCCAGAAACTTGGGAAATGCGGTATGTCGACATCCAGTAATATCACTTATGTTGTTGATAAGCTAGAGAAGAAAGGTTTGATTAATAGAAAACCGTGCGTAAATGACCGGAGAGTAATCTATGCCTGTATTACGGATGAAGGAAGAGCTTTAATTGAGAAACTTCTTCCCCGCTACCAGCAAACGTTGCAGTCCTGTTTTGCCGCTTGTTCAGACGATGAAATACGAACTGGTCTTTCTTTACTAGATAAAATGGAAAAACAGATTAATCACGTTCAATAGAAGATGTTTACAATCGGGAATGGAACCCGATTTTTTTATGTTTGAAATATTAGTCAGAAAGTATTGGAAATTTAGAAGAATAGTAATATAATGGAATACAGAATTTTAAAATAATACTGATAACATTACAGGAAAAGGAGAGGAAAACATGAAAAAATTGGGGAGTTTTTTATCGATTATCCTCATCATCGGTTTCTTAGCCGCATGCGGTCAAAGTGAAACCGGGGGAACGGATGCTGATGTGTCTTCTACGGAGGTCAAGGAATTGCGCCTTGTTACTGATGCTGCGTATGCGCCCTTTGAGTATATGGAAGGGGATGAAATTGTTGGCTTTGATATCGATTTTATTAAAGCGGTTGCAGAAGAAGCCGGCTATGAGTTGAAAATTGAGCATGTTGGCTGGGAACCGATATTTGTCGAGATTGAAGGAGGCACAGCCGATCTTTCCGTATCTTCGATTTCCATCAGACCGGATCGGGAAGAAAACTATGATTTCTCCTATCCGTATTTTCTATCAACGAATAAAATCCTAGTAAGAGAAGGGAGCGATATTAAGAGTGCTCAAGATTTAAAAGATAAAGTGGTTGCGGTTCAAAACGGTACAACCGGTCACCTCGCAGCTGAAGAAATTTTAGGGAAGGATAATCCGAATCTGAAAAAGTTCGATAATAATAACTTTGCGATTCAGGAATTGATCAGCGGCGGTGCTGATGCTGTTGTTGCCGATAATACGGTGATCGAGGAGTACGCCAAAAACAACCCGGACGAAAAATTAGTCGTGATTGAAGATCCAGATGCTTTTGTAGCAGAGTATTATGGGATTTTATTCCAAAAAGGAAGCAGTCTCGTGGAAGAGTTTAATGCGGCCATCAATACAATATTTGACAATGGTGTGTATGCAGAAATCTATGAAAAATGGTTTGGTACCGAGCCGGATATCGATCATTTAAAATCACTACAAAAATAGCAGAAAAGTTTCCTGTAAAGAAGTTCGAAAGATTCAAGAAAAAAGATAGTGTTATAGAGCCTATATGAGATAATTTTAGGAATGATGATGGTGGTTACAAGAGGAACTACCAGTGACAAATATTGGTATCGCTTTCATAATTAGAAAAAGAAAGTGTGATATTCTTATGGATTTTCGATTCGATCTAATTATTGAGTATTTCCCTTACTTTTTACGCGGGGCTGCCTATACAATAGGTATATCCCTGCTAGGGATTTTATTTGGCCTTATTTTAGGACTGTTTATCGGTTTAGGTAAAATGATTAAAAACCGCATCCTCGCCTTTCCTTTTACCGCCTATATTACATTTTTTCGCGGAACACCGCTCATGTTACAGATTTTGATTATTCATTTTGGTGTGGTGCGGGCGGTATTGGGAGAAACGAATGGCATCGTTGCGGGAATTGTTGCTCTATCTTTGAACTCGGCTGCCTATGTTGCGGAAATATTTCGGGCGGGGATTCAGTCTTTGGATAAAGGGCAGATGGAAGCTGCCCGCTCTTTAGGAATGAATTATGTACAAGCGATGCGACATGTAATTTTACCCCAGGCGTTTAAGCGCATGATTCCACCATTGGGGAACGAATTTATCGTCCTCTTAAAAGATTCGGCACAAATCTCGATTATCGCCGTTCCAGAATTGACTTACTGGGCACGGGTTTTCCAGGGAAGATATTATAAAGTTTGGGAGCCATATTTAACGGCGGCTATTGTTTACTTAATCCTAACAATGGTGTTAACATTCTTATTAGATCGATTAGAAAAGAGGCTAAAGACAGAATGATTCGTGTGGAACATTTGAAGAAGAGCTTTGGTAAAAATGAAGTGTTAAAAGACATTTCCGTAACGATTGATCGACAGGAAGTCGTCGTTGTCATCGGACCATCTGGTTCTGGTAAATCTACTTTCCTTCGCTGTATCAATCGCTTAGAGGAAGCGACTTCAGGTCGCATTTATATCGATAATGTGGATATTACAGATCCAAAGGTGAACATCAATGCGATTCGGGCAGAAGTAGGCATGGTTTTCCAGCAATTCAATTTATTCCCGCATAAAACAGTACTGGAAAATATTACCCTTTCGCCGATGATCGTGAAAAAAATGTCCAAAAAAGAGGCTGAAGAAAAGGCTTTGACCTTACTGCGTAAAGTCGGATTAGAAGAGAAAGCACAGGCATATCCTGCTTCACTTTCGGGTGGGCAGCAGCAGCGGGTAGCCATTGCCAGAGCGTTGGCGATGGAACCGAAAGTCATGCTTTTTGACGAACCAACATCAGCCCTGGACCCGGAAATGGTTGGTGAAGTTCTGGAAGTCATGAAACAATTGGCGAAGGAAGGTATGACAATGGTCGTTGTAACCCACGAAATGGGATTTGCCAGGGAAGTCGGAGATCGTGTTATCTTTATGGATGGTGGTTATATCGTGGAGGAAAATACTCCTAAAGAATTATTTGAAAACCCGCAGCATGAACGGACGAAACTATTTTTAAGCAAGGTTTTATAAATTGTTTTTACATTAATCATGG
>CALGAD010000027.1 GCA_937951955.1 uncultured Bacillaceae bacterium | reverse complement strand
AGTACAATCATTTAAGAAAGTACCTGAATGGAAAACAGGTACTTTTTTATTTTTTAAAAGGGTATTTACTTTTACTGCTCATTGTTTTATGAAAGAATGATGTGCTCGAATGTAGCGAGATAGCATCTAAACGAAATTAAAATTCAAAAAATTCATACAACGCGCTTTCTTTTTTCTGCAACATATAATACAATTGAAATTAATGAATATTATGTGGCGAAAATTTGAACAAAGTTTGAACGAAATGTAATTGAACAGGGGGATGGCGATGGAGAAAACACTGCTATTATTTTTCTATTTACTCGTTGGAATTATCAGTGTCATCAGTATTTTTGTGTTAATTGCCTTTGGCTATCCGTTATTATCAGCTTGGCTTTTATTTTCCGCAATCGTTAACTTTTTGTTATTCTATATTGTTTGGGAATATAGTTCGGAAACTGGTGGCGGGAAAAAACAGCGAAAATATAAACATTTGCGGGTTGTGAAATAAGATTTTTAGCATCACTTATTGTAAGTGATGTTTTTTTGTTAAGCAAAATTATGGCTTTCTTCTTTTTTCACCATTTATTTATCGAAAAAACACCGGATTTATCAATTTGTGATATGCTATCCGGTGTTTTTATTTGTGTCATATTTTGTGGGTCTGCTTTCGAGTTTCAATCATTACTCACTTTTATAGGCGATTGCCTCGATTTCAACCTTAACATCCTTTGGTAATCGGCCGACTTCAACTGCACAGCGAGCGGGAAATGGATGTTTAAAATATTGTCCGTAGATTGTATTGACCGTTTCGAAATCGCTCATATCTTTTAAAAATACCGTTGTCTTTACGACATCACTTAAAGAATAGCCAGCTTCTGTTAATATGGCTTCAATATTTTTCAATACTTGATGTGTCTGTTTTTCAATGTTGTGAGAGACGATTGTTCCGTCTTCCGGATTTAAAGGAATTTGACCGGAGATGAAGAGAAAATTTCCTGCTTGAATGGCCTGTGAATACGGACCTATCGCTTGTGGTGCCCGATCGGTTGCGATTGCTTTTTTCAAATTTCGTAACCTCCCTGTACTCGTTTTTAGTCTGGAGATGATGGTTTTTACACGCTGCTATTTTTAATCTTATATAACAAAAGAAAAAGTGGCAATTAAAGAAGAATAGTGAATTTTATGCATTAAGATCATGCATCTTATCGGACAAAAATTACTTTTTATTTACGCCATTTTGCCGGTTGTCGGAAAGATAGAGAAAACTGGCGCTGGACACATTATAATAAATTTACACTGGAGAAAGGGGAAAGGTGGGGATGAAGTGAAGGTTGTTCTCGATGTAAATCCTTCGTATGCAGAAACAACAGTGACTATTCATTGTAATCGTGTTGATGAGATGGTCAAAAACTTGATCCAGATCTTACAAGATAAACAACCACAATTTATTATCGGTAAAAAAGATGAGATGCACTATATTTTAAGGCCGGAGGAAATTCATTCTTTTCGTGCGGATGGTGATGTTGTCCAGGCTATTACTGATCAAGGGGCGTTCGTGATTAAAGAAAGGCTGTATGAGTTAGAGGAAATGCTGCCAGCTAGCCAGTTTGTTCGAATCTCAAAATCTGTTATCGCCAATTTATATGAGCTAAGACGTTTTGAAGCATCTTTTAACGGTTCATTATGTGTTTATTTTAAATCCGGTGAAAAGGAGTACGTATCGCGTCATTATGTAAAGCGCATTAAAAAAGCATTGAAAATGAACAGGAGGGAAAAGGGATGAGAGAGTTTATCAAGAAAAGTATCGCTGGAATTTTCTTCGGTGCCTTTATATCCATACTGATCGTCTACGGGATAATTTTTACCGGGGATTTTGGCGAATTACATGGAGAGGCGTTTGTAAAATATTCGTTAGTCTCCATGCTGTTAGGTGCGTTAACCGGTATTTCCATATGGTTTTTTGAAACGTTTCGGCTAAGTCTTTTGCAAAAAACCATCATTCATTTCATTATCTTTGTGCCCATTCTTTATGGCAGCGTTTCTCTTACGGGGTGGGTTCAGATTCAAAGTATCACAGGGTTTATCGTGCTAGGTTTGATTCTGATCGCTACTTATGTTGCTGTCTGGTTAAGTTTCTACTTATATTTTCGCCATATTGCCAGCCGTCTGAATGATGAGCTGAAACAATTATAATAGAAGAAAAAGGAACGGCACATTGTTTTTGTGCCGTTCCTTTCCGCTTTACATAATCGGGTGTCCTGCTGTCATGACATAGTACGTGCCGATGACAAAGATGACTGCCATGGCAATGGCATAGATAGTATGAGTGACTTTCATCCAGCCGTCCCGACCCTCGGTCATGTTCATAAACATGAAGAGTTGCATTCCGGCCTGAATGACGGCAAAGGAGCCGATGATTGTCATAATTGTTCCTCTTTCTAAATTCGTTCCGAGGGCAAAGAATACAGCCAGGATCGTTAAACCAACTGACAGCAAGTATGAGACAATGTGGCTAATGGGGAATTTTCTTTTTTCAGTCATGGATTACACTAACCCCCCTAGGTAGACGAATGTGAAGACGAAGATCCAGACGACATCAAGAAAATGCCAGTATAAACTAAAGATATGCGTCTTGGTAGCTGTTTCGCGTGTAATGCCCCGTTTTAATAACTGGAAAATAAGGCCAGTTCCCCAGCCGATACCCAAAGTGACGTGGGCCCCGTGCATTCCTAAAAGAGCATACATGCTCGATAAGAAAGCACTCGTTTGTAATGTTGCTCCCGCATTCACATAATGAATGAATTCATTAATTTCCATCACGAGGAAGCCGATACCCAATAATAAGGTGATAATTTGCCAGAAAATTAATGTTTTCAAATTGTTATTGCGCATCGCCCAGATAACGATACCGACCGTGAAACTACTTGTTAACAATAGGAGAGTTTGGATAACGACATCACGGATGACGAAAATATCTTGTGGGGTGGGACCGCCCGCATAGCGGTTCCCTAAAACCCCGTAAATTGCAAAGAGTGTCCCGAACAGAACAATTTCTGCACCGATGAAAATCCAGAAACCTAATATATTCATCTGACTTTGTAGCGTCTGATACTCCAGCGGTTTATTCGTGTGATCTTTCAAGGCCATGCTTAGCTCACCTCTCTCCAGCTAGTTTCTTTCTTGGCCACTTCTTCTGGATTGACGTAGCGTCCTTCGTCATAAGAGGTGAAGGAACGGAGCAACATCATAAAGAAGAAGCATCCCGAAGCGATAAACGCCGGTATGTGCAATTCGAATACGAAGAACAAGCCAGCAAAGAACATGATGATACCCATGATAAAGGGCTGTCCCGAGTTATTCGGTAAGTGAATCGGTTTAATATCTTCTTTCTTCAAAGCAAAGTTTTCATTTCGCTTCTTCGCATACCAGTAGGAATCGATTTGATCGACTTCTGGTAATATCGCGAAGTTATATTCGGGAACAGGTGATGCTGTTGCCCACTCCAGGGTTCTTGCATCCCATGGATCGTGGCCGCAGGCGAGTTTTTCACGGTTTTTAATACTCCAGATGACATTCCATACAAAGGCGATTACACCTGCAGCGATAAACAATGTTCCGATAAAGGAGATGAACATTAATGGTGCATAACTTGCATCGGGTGAATAGGTGTAAGCTCTTCTTACAGCCCCATCCAAACCGGCAAAGAACATTGGGAAGAAGGTGACGTTAAATCCGATGTTAAAGAGCCAGAAATGCCATTTACCGATTTTCTCACTGAGACGGAAGCCAAACACTTTTGGCCACCAGTAACCAAAGGCTGCAAAGACTGCATAAACAACTCCACCAACTAATGTGTAGTGGAAGTGGGCGATTAAGAACATCGTATTGTGATAATGGAAGTCCGCAGCAGCCATACCTAACATAACACCGGTGACACCGCCGATTAAGAAGGTTGGAATGAAGGCGAGTGCCCACATCATCGGTACCGTAAATTGAATGCGTCCTTTGCGCATCGTAAAGAGCCAGTTAAACATCTTGATACCGGTTGGTACAGCAACGAGCAACGTTGTAATGGAGAAAATCGAGTTTACAACCGGTCCGACACCCATTGTATAGAAGTGGTGGACCCAAACGATCATGCTCAAAACGGAAATAACGATGATTGCCCATACCATGGAATGGTATCCGAACAGTTTCTTTTTGGAAAATGTTGCGACAACTTCGGAAATCATACCGAAGGCGGGCAAAATAACGATATATACTTCCGGGTGAGCCCAGATCCAGAATAAGTTATTCCAGAGCATATCGAGGCCGCCGCCTGATAATGTGAAAAAGTGTGCTCCATACACTCTGTCTAGAGTTGCCGCTAATAACGCGATCGTAAATACCGGGAATGCGATGATCATGATTAAGGATGAAATTAATGTCGTCCATGTGAACATCGGCATTCTAAATAAAGTCATGCCTTTAGTTCTCATCTTCATAATCGTAACGGTGAAGTTAATAGCGGACATTAATGTACCGAATCCGGCAATCTGTACAGCGACGAAATAGTACGTATTTCCAACACCAGGGCTGAATTCTTTACCGGCTAACGGGAAGTACATGGTCCAGCCAGCATCCGGTGATCCACCGACGATAAAGGAAATGTTAAACAACAGTGCCCCAGCAGTTGTGAGCCAGAAGCTAATCGCGTTCATATGCGGGAATGCGACGTCCCGAGCTCCGATTTGCAGAGGCATGACAATGTTCATCAATCCAATTAACACCGGCATGGCCATAAACAAGATCATGATCGTGCCGTGGGTGGTAAACACTTCCGCATAGTGCTGGGCACTCAAGAAAGTATTTTCCGGCACAGCGGTCTGCGCTCTCATCATGAGGGCATCAATACCACCGCGGACAAACATGACAAGCCCTAAAATAATGTACATGATACCGATACGTTTGTGGTCAACCGTCGTTAACCATTCTCTCCACAACCATTTCCACTTTTTGAAGTACGTTAAAGCGATCACGACACCGAGAACCGTTAGAATCATCGTGATCATGGCCATCGTAATTAACGGTTCACCGGTAACGATGATACGATCCCATTTAATGTCCACCATGGCCACCTCCGTGTTCATCAGTCGTTACGTTTGCCGCATGGCTTTCAGGCTCGTATTCATTAAAGATTTTTCCAGGGTATTCATGATCCATTAAATACTGTTCTGTATCCACGAATTTTTCAGAACCCGAGTTATATTGAGCATGGTCAATAAACTCCAGATGAGTGCTGGAATAAGTGAGACGCTGACCTAAAACGGATGGTTCTAAAATTCTGGCGTATTCTTCTTTCGTTAATTCAGGTGCTTCATTGTGCACATCTTCTACCCATTGATCAAATTCCTTCTGAGACATGGCGAGTACTTCAAATTGCATATCGCGGTAATGCTCACCATTGAAGTTTGTATTCATACCCAGGTAAGACCCTTCGCGTTCAGCGACGATAATTAAATCAACAGACATGTTCGGCATTGTATATTTTTGGCCTGATAAAGACGGAACCCAGAACGATTGCTGTGTTGAAGCGGAAGTCAGTTTAAAGACGATTGGTGTATCCACAGGAATATTCACATAGTTTACTGTTTCAATGTTTTGTTCCGGGTAGCTGAAAATCCATTTCCAGTCTGCAGAAGTTACGTGAATTTCTATCGGCTCTTTATCTTCATAACCTTCTGGAATTTCTTCTAGGTCGAATAAGACTTTAATGGTTGGAACTAATAATAATGTGATAATGATCAGTGGGATGACGGTCCAGGCAATTTCTACTTTCATATTCCCATCTTCATCTGGATCGTAATTCACTTCCCTGCCAGGACGATCCCGGTATTTCCACACGAAAACAATAAACATAATCAATACTACAACGACAATAAGTCCAATCCAGACTAAAGACCAGTTGATCAAGTCTGTGAGCTGTCTTGCTTGCGGACTTTCTGGATTAAAGACAACCAGATTACAGCCGCTTAAAAGCGTTAACATCAATAGCGACAGCGCAGCAAACAGACCTCTCCTTCTCCACATCCTCGTGTTCTCCTTCCTTTCTGTAAATAGTTGGATATTGAAATATATTTTTCAAAGTTCATGAAGCTGATTCACAATTTTGTCACGAAAAGTTCACCGGTTTGACAAAAAGTTCAAAGCTTCACAAACTTATCCATACGAAACGATAACAAGGAAGCACTAAGATGATATTGAAACCGGAAATTTATACATTTTACACTGTACTTATATTGTAAACTACAGGATTATAATTTCAACATAATAATTGTTACAATTTTTAGAAGGTTAAAAATGTAATTTTTTTGAACATTCTGTGACAGATAATTACAGAAATTATACATTATCTTATTTCAAAATTATTTTACTATAGGTACTTTTTAAAAGCAAAAAATATACTCTACATTGAATAGTTGAAATTGTTCGCGCTTTTCCATCAAAAAAACAAACTGATATTTTTTGTTCAACTATGCAAACTAAACATGATATTCTTTATGAATATCAAAATCCTACCAGGGGTGATGGTGCATGGCCATCTGGAATGAGAAAAACCGCACTGCAAAATTATTCCAACAGCCATGGTCGCGACCGAAGCGTGTAAACTTACAGATCAACGGCCAAACCGAAATGAGCTTATCGACCTTTATTTTGAGGAGAGATGCTAAAGCTCGCCACAGGTAGGATCACGGGGTTAACTCCAGGAAGGAAGGGGATTATATCCTCTTCCTTTTCTAATGGAATGGTTACTCTAGCAGTCGTTCGAGCTTTAAAAATTTGAACGGATTCCGTGCGAAAAATTTGGCTGGTGGTGTGGAAATGATGAAGAAATTGGGATATTATAGGTATCGTATGCATGTTTCGAATAAAAATAAATAGTATGTAATATGGACAAGTTTTATCATACTTGATGTTGGAGGCTATTATGGAAAACTGGATTCTTCATTTTATGGAACAATTTGGTTATTTAGGAGTATTTTTACTCATTCTTGTAGAAAATATTTTCCCTCCTATTCCTTCAGAGGTGATTTTAACCTTTGGTGGTTTCATGACGACTCGAACGACGTTAACTGTAGTTGGTGTGATTATATTTGCGACACTCGGTTCGCTTTTTGGAGCACTCATCTTATACTGGATTGGTCGGCTTTTAGATGTGAAGCGGCTGGAGAAAATTGTCGAACGCTGGGGACATATTTTACGTTTGAAAAAGGAAGACATCCATAAGGCCAATGATTGGTTCGATCGCTACGGGATATGGACCGTATTCTTTTGCCGAATGGTTCCCGTCCTCCGCAGCTTGATTTCAATTCCTGCGGGCATGAACCGGATGAATATGGGGATATTTCTGTTTTTCACAACGATCGGGACATTAATCTGGAATACGCTCCTTGTCGGTCTTGGTGCCTATCTCGGTGAATCGTGGGAGATCATCGTCTACTATATGGATATTTATTCAAACATCGTCTACGTGCTATTACTAATTCTTGTCGTGATTGCCTGTATTTACTATATACGTTATCGCAGGAAAAACTCTTAACGGAAGGAAAAGGAGATTTTTTATATGGAATTGATAAACTTTATAAAAGTGATTATTTTAGGCCTTGTCGAAGGGATCACAGAGTTTGCGCCGGTCTCTTCTACGGGGCATATGATTATCGTTGATGATTTATGGCTCCGTTCCGTTGAATTTTTCGGAGAGGAAAGCGTCAAAAATACATTTTTAGTTGTGATTCAATTAGGATCTATTCTTGCAGTAGTTGTTATTTTCTTTGAACGTTTTCTTGACTTGCTCGGTTTAAAAAGGAAAACATATAAGCTTGGAGAAAAACCTCAAGGCCATTTAAAACTCACACACGTGATTGTCGGAATTATTCCAGCGGGGATTCTCGGAGTCCTTTTTGAAGAAATTATCGATGAATATTTGTTTGGTGTAGAATATGTGGTTATTAGTTTATTTGTCGGAGCTTTATTAATGATTTTTGCCGATTGGTACGGGAAACGGCGGAGTCAGGAACGTCCCGTTATAGAAACGGTTGACCAGATTACATATAAACAGGCATTCATCATCGGTTTATACCAATGTTTATCACTTTGGCCGGGCTTTTCCCGTTCCGGGGCAACGATATCAGGTGGGGTATTAACGGGATTAAGCCACCGGGCAGCTTCCGATTTTACATTTATTATGGCGGTGCCAATCATGGCAGGGGCCAGTTTTCTCTCCTTACTGAAAAACTGGGAGTACTTTACTCCTGAAGTATTGCCACTCTTTATCGTTGGTTTTATTAGTGCCTTTATATTCGCATTAGTATTTATTCGCTTCTTTTTAAGATTAATTAATAAAATAAAACTTGTCCCCTTTGCCATCTATCGTATAATTCTCGCGATAATCCTCATTATTGTTGTGTACTTTTAATATTGTAGAGATCCGTTTTTACGGATCTTTTTTTTTACCGTGATGGCTATTCTTTAGAATGAATACCATTGGAAGATGTAACGGAATTTTACCGCCATCGTCTAATCAATAGGGGGTGGTGAAATGCAAAGAAAATGTGTCAACCTTTTACGAATTTTTCTTATAATAGGATTATGCAGTTTGTTATTTGGGTGTGGAGAAAATGGACAGGAAGCCAATGATCACATTTCAGAAGATAACTCGGTAACAAAAGGGGATGAGGGCATGGATTCCTCCTTCAAAAAGAAAAAGGATGTCAACAAACGGAAACTAGCAAATATGATTAAGAAAAAGGATGTACAGCCGGAATCAATCGCTACGAAATTAACAGTTGAAGAAAAGGACGGTCAATTTATCCTGGATTTCACCCTCGAAAATATATCCGGCAAAGATCTAATGTTCACCTTTTCATCGGGTCAGGAGTATGACTTTTTTGTCTACAATGACAAAAATGAATTAGTGTATCGCTGGTCAGATGGCAAAATGTTTATCATGGCCATTCACGAGACCATGCTCGCGGCAGGAGAAAAATTCAATTTTCAGGAAAAATGGGATGGTATGGATAAGGAAGGGAAGATGGTCCCAGACGGCAACTATACGATCGTGTTTACGGTTACAGCCAACGTGGCAGCCCATGATAAAACCGAAGTTCCAAAAAGTGAACTGGAAGGAACGACCCAAATTGAAATAAAACGATAAAAAATGGAGCTATCGCCCTGGATAGCTCCATAAATCTATATGAAAGGAGGAAGCCTTTCTTCTAAATTTAACTGTACCGTAAATATATGAATAAATTATGAATAAACTTTTGCGATTTTATGAATGAATATTATCCCGTTAGATTGTATTTTACTTTTTTCTCCGACATAGATATTCTAAATTTAAAGGAGATGTCCGTATATGAAAATTCTCGTAATTGAAGATAATGAAAGTTTATGTTCCATGCTAGAAATGTTTTTTACAAAGGAAGGTATGGAAGGGGTTTTTGTCCATGACGGTGTCGAAGGCTATGAGCGGTTTAAGAGGGAACCGTGGGATTTATTAATCGTTGACTGGATGTTGCCGGGGATGGACGGTGTGACGATTTGCCGGAAAATCCGGGAGGAAGGTAGCGATGTTCCCATCATCATGCTAACGGCAAAAGATAGTGAAACCGATCAAGTATTTGGTCTGGAGATGGGAGCAGATGACTATGTGACGAAGCCTTTCAGCCCGATGACCTTAATGGCCCGCATCAAAGCCGTTACAAGAAGAGTACATAATGCAAAGAAAAGCGATGAAGAGAAAAATATTATCCAAACGAAACATTTCAAAGTGAATAAAAGAACAAGAGAAGTTTATCTGGACGGGAAATTGGTCGATAATTTAACACCGAAAGAATTTGATTTACTCACCTTTTTTCTCCAGCATCCACGGCAAGTTTTTTCCCGGGACCAACTCTTAGATCGCGTCTGGGGCTATAATTTTTACGGCGATGAGCGGACGGTAGACGTTCATATTAAACGATTGCGGAATAAGGTGGGAACGAAAGAACAGCCCTTTTTCCATACGGTTTGGGGAGTCGGTTATAAATTTGATGAGACGGTGGAGTAAATGAGGTTCAAATATTTATATCAGCAAATGTTAAGTCACCTGACGATTATTTTAGTTGCATTTTTAGCCATCGGTATCGTCATGTCGCAATTTGTGGAAAATCTCGTTTTTCAAAATAAGAGCGAAGAGTTAATTTCTTACGGGGAAAATATATTAGAAGATTTAGGATTTAATTTGCTTGAAAACCAGCGCATATTAAGCCAATATCAAAACATTTTAGCGGATCGGGACATTGTCTTTTCTATTTTCGATGCCGAGGGCAATGTCCAGTTCCCGATCAGTGATAGCAGTGTGAAGCTATTGTTCACGGAAAGTGAATGGAATCGCATAAAAAATGGGAAACGTATTATTATCAACGTCGACATCCAGCGCTTTGACCAGGCGGTATCCCTCGTGGTCATCCCGTTTATACGCGGTGACTACTTTTTAGGAGGGATTTTGTTAACCTCTCCTGTTAGTGGAACGCGGGAAATGGTCCATCAATTTAACCGCTATATGGTGTTAACCGGGCTTATTGTCGTTCTTGTATCCGGTATTTTAAGTGTGATTTCCTCGAACATATTAGTTCGCCGGATCAAACAGTTACAAAAGGCGACGTCTTCCATCGCCAAAGGGGAGTACAACGTTGTCGTCCCCGAATCGGACTTTGATGAAATCGGGCAATTGGCCGGGAATTTCCGGAAAATGGCGGAAAAATTACAGGAGTCTTTTGAAGAAGTGGAACGCTCGGAGAAGCGGAGACGACAGTTTATGGCCGATGTTTCCCATGAAATGCGGACTCCATTAACAACGATCAGTGGTATCGTTGAAGGTTTGAAAAACGATATGATTCCTGAAGAAGAAAAGGAAAAGGCGCTGGAACTCGTCAATAAAGAAGCAAAACGGTTAATTCGCCTCGTTAATGAAAATCTTGATTATGAAAAAATTCGATCCAACCAGGTTACCCTCAACAAAGAGGTCATCCATCTGGCAGAAGCTCTGGAAATCATCGAGGAACAGCTACAAATATTAGCCGCCGAAAAAGGAAATACAATTATCATCGATGTAAGCGGCGACCCACTCATTTATGCCGACTATGATCGCCTCATTCAAATCTTGCTGAATATAACGAAAAATAGTATTCAGTTCACGGAAAACGGAACCATTACGTTGCGCGGGAAGCAAGAAGAAAACGTAACGATCATTGAAATTGAAGATACGGGTATTGGTATGGATCCGGATGAAATCGAGAATATTTGGGAACGATTTTACCGGGCTGATCTTTCCCGGCGCACGAATCCATTTGGTGAATTCGGCCTTGGCTTATCCATTGTAAAACAGCTCGTTTCCTTGCATAAAGGGAAAATTTTTGTGGAAAGCGAAAAAGGAAGAGGAACGAAATTTACCATTCACCTTCCTTTTCCGCAGGAGCAACTAGCAAAAGAATAAAGGTAACAAAAGTTCAGTCATACTGTATACCTTTCGATTAAAGATGTTTTAGCATCACCGGCAGGTATACAGTATGATTTTTTTATGGAAAAGTTCACCAAATTTTAAAACATCCAATGAAATTGGTAAAATAATCCTATTAGTTATTTGGTATGATATAACTAGTAATTGTTTATTGATAATTATAAAAAAATCATCTAATTGTCCTAAAAAATTACATTCTAGCAAAATATACTTTCTTAATCCTATCAGTATTCAGCCTATTGTCATAAATGAATAGGGATAATAAAATAATAGTAGTTCTTTCCTAACTTTGGATATCAGATAGAAACGGAGTGGTAGTAAAGGTGTTCAAATTTTACAACAATGCCCGCATCAGTACAAAATATCGAATCGCTTTTTTATCAACGATAGCGTTTTTTTTAATTGCTGCAGCGATCAGCGGTTATTTATTTTTGAACGTACGCAAAAATATCGATATTATTCGCAATGAAAGTGAAGTGCAGCAAATTGTTTCCAATATGAATGCGGTTTTTTCAGCAAAGGATATGAAAGTGGCTGACTTTTTACTGACAGACTGGGTGCAGTTTAAAACGGATTTTGACGAATTATCCGCTCAATTTGATGCCTTAGTTGAGGAGCTTACGCCATTCCTTAATACCGCGAAAGAAAAAGAGCTGTTGAACGAGATTATGGAAAATAACCGTCTTCATAATGAAATTTTCGAAACCGTTATTTTTCAAGCGTCTCAAGATGGAAACTTGAATGAGATTCAAAAGGCGCGAAGTGAGACGCGTGAAATTAGCGATAAAACTGCCAAACTATTAACCGAGCTTGAAAAAATGGCGACGGAAAATAGTAAGCGCGCTTATGAAAATACTGTAGGAAGTGCCTTCAGTGCCAATATCATCATTGTTGCCTCTTTCGTTATTGTAGCTGTTGTGGGCTCCGCGTTAATGGAGTTTATTAGCAGAGGAATTCAAAAAAATTTAAAGGAAGTCGTCTTTGTTTCGAATGAAATTGCAAATGGAAACCTGCAGGTGGAAGATTTGAAGGATGATGGTCGGAAGGATGAAATTGGCCAGCTGAGCCAGTCCATCAATACGATGAAGCAAAACTTGAATGCTATCATCGCCCAGATTACATATATATCCAATCATTTGGCTAATAAAAGTAAAGAGATTTTTGAAAACGCTGATGAATTACAAGCCGGTAGTCAGCAAATCGCTTCAACAATGGAAGAATTATCGAGTGGCGCGGAAGAACAGGCCAATTCCGCCAATCATTTGTTTGAGCAAATGAGCGACTTTTTCCAGATCATTGCCGATTCGGTATATCAAACGGAAACGGTCAGGAAATTAGCTGGAGATATGGATTCCATGGCCGAAAAAGGCAGCCAGTATATGGATGAATCTGTCCAGAATATGAACGTCATTAATGACAAAATTAACCATTCCTTAGGATTGTTAAAAGGTCTGGATATGAAAATTAATAATATTAATCAACTAATTATTGTCATCAAAGAAATTGCAGATCAAACGAACTTACTCGCTCTGAATGCCTCCATTGAAGCAGCACGGGCTGGCGAATATGGTCGGGGCTTTGCAGTCGTAGCGGATGAAGTGCGGAATCTCGCCGAGCAAGTAAACTCATCGGTTTCGAACATCAGCTCCATCTTGCATGATATTAATGATTCATCGAAAAATGTGCTGCAATCGTTAGAAGAAGGATATGAACTTGTCGAACAGGGTACGGATCAAATTCATGTCACAGGCGAAACATTTACAAAAATAATGGAATTAATTGATATTGTTGGTGAGCAGCTAGGAAAAGCGATGGATTCATTATATAAAGTGATCGATGACTCGAAATCCTTTGGCACCTCCATTGAAACGATTTCGTCCGTATCTCAAGAATCGGCATCAGCAGTAGAAGAGACGACCCATACGATTCAGGAAGCCAGTGAATCCATGGAGAAAATTGCCCAGAACACCCAACAAATGAAAGACGACGCGGACAAATTGCAGGAGGTCGTGCAGCACTTTAAAATATAATAGGAAATGAAAACGAACTCTTTTAAGGTCTGGAGGAAATATTGACTCCAGACCTTTTCCATTTTTTCGAATAATGTAGCTCGTGAATCTTAACGACTTTTTTACAA
>CALGAD010000026.1 GCA_937951955.1 uncultured Bacillaceae bacterium | reverse complement strand
AAAACTGTCAATTATAGTTTATCGGTTACACCATTCCATCAAATTTGAACATCCCGTCAAAAAAGAACCTATCGAAGTATATTCAAACCCACCGGAAAAATTCCCGTGGAATCTTTGGGTGTTTTTAAATTCAAATCAAACATTTTAATAATAGTCATAGGTTTCTGTTCTTCAACGAGCAGAAGCCATTTTTTTAAAAAAATCGCAACCTTTAAGGTTTGCTTTTCTTATATAGTGTAAATCATAATGTATCAAATTATATTGTTAAAATGTCTAAAAAGGGAAGGCTAATTTTGGAGGATAACTATGTTTAAAAAAATCAAGTATATACTACTTATACTCGCAATACTAATTCTAACTGCCGTCTGGATTTTTGATGGCGATAAGAAAGACTCGTCCAATCTAGAAGAACCGAAAGAGCCGGATACCGCTATAAAAGCTTTCCAACTTATTGAAAAAATATATAGCCAGGCAAAGAATGGAATGCTTGAGAATCTCGAGGTTAAAGTAGGAAAGTCACAATACGATGAGGTTACGAAACGTTTGGGAAATCCGCTGAGAATTGATAGGACCGTCGTTGGCCCCTTCATCATTTATAATGAACCGGAAATTACTATCGGTTTTCAAAGGGGCTGGGTCTATGATTACGGTCTTACGAGGAAACCCTAAAGCAAATCCATTATGAAGACATTTTAAATCAATTAGGGGAACCAAATGATATTAAATATTACAAAGACCAGGAGCACAACCAAATCATCCTGATTTACCAAGTAAATGAAAATATCGAATTGAAATGGATCTTAAATAATCCTAATGAAGAAGAAAAGAATCCCTTGGTCCACCATATTTCAATTGCAACCATTCAACCACCGGCACCGACGACAACCCAAGAGCTTATTGAACAAATGAGCATCGATGAAAAAATTGGCCAGATGATTTTTGCAGGGATTTCCGGAACATACATGAGTGAATATGCCGAAACACTGCTCAGCGATTTTCATGTCGGTGGGATCATTCTTAATAAAAAGAACACAACCAGCTCCCAACAAATGCTCGATTATATGAATGCTCTTAAAATAGTGAATCACATCAATCCAATCCCGTTATTTTTTGGATTGACCAAGAAGGGGGTAGCATATCCAAGCTCCCGGGTGATATAAAGCCATTGCCATCAAATGGAGAGATTGGTCAGGTAAAAAACCTTTCCTTTTCCTTTGAAATCGGTCGAGTTCTTGGAAAGTTGGTCAAAGCGTATGGGTTTAATGTCAACTTTGCCCCGGTATTGGATGTAAATAGCAATCCCAATAACCCTGTCATCGGTAACCGATCCTTTGGCAGTGAACCAAATATTGTAGCAGAACTAGGCATTCAAACGATGAAGGGACTGGAGGCAGAAAAGATTATCCCGACAATTAAACATTTTCCCGGTCATGGCGATACGGAAAGTGATTCCCACCTTGAATTGCCTACCGTAAATAAAACGCTAGAAGAACTGGAGTATTTGGAACTAGTCCCTTTTAAAAGGGCCATTGAAGCGGGAGCGGATATGGTAATGGTTGCCCATTTACTTTTGCCACACCTCGATGCGGAAAATCCTTCATCCCTTTCTGAAAAGATGATTGCTGGTCTTCTATGCAATCAGTTAGGCTTTGATGGAGTGGTAATTACGGACGATCTGACAATGAAAGCTATAACCAACCACTATGGGATTGGCCAGGCAGCGCTTTTATCAGTGAAAGCTGGAAGCGACATCGTTATGGTTGCCCACAATTATGATGATCTTGTAGAAGTGTTTTCCACATTAAAACAAGCAGTGTTACATGGGGAAATTTCAGAGGCACGCATTAATGAAAGTGTGGAAAGAATTTTAAAACTTAAAGAAAAATATGAAGTCACAGATACGATCGTTGAAAATGTGGACATCAATGCACTGAACAATGAGATTGAAGATGTTTTGAAGAAATATATGAAATAAATAATATGGCACCGTTCCTTAAAGGGAATCGGTGTTTTTTGTTCCGACTTAACCTTTTCACCGCTGGAATTGGTAGAAACTTGCAGAAAGGCACCTATGGTTGTATTATAATTTTAATAATACAGAATTTTATAAAAATACTTATCGGGGATTTTTTGTTCCGGTATGTAGAGTAAAAAGAGGTGATCGGGGTTGTTAGAAAAAATTGCAAAGCAATTACCGCTACCGGCGCTTTTATTAGACGTAGATGCCTTTGATAAAAATTGTAAAGAGATTGCGAAAAAGGCGAAGGGAAAAACAATCCGGGTGGCATCGAAATCCATTCGGTCTGTTCCTGTATTAAAAAGGATTTTCCAATCAAGTCCCGTCTTCCAAGGAATTATGTCCTACAGCCCCTATGAAGCTATATTTCTTGCAGATCAAGGTTTTTCCGATATCCTCATTGGCTATCCTTTCTGGGACGAACAAGCATATATAGAAATTGCCAAACGGAATAAAGATGGAAGAATAATTACAATTATGATCGACTCCCTGGGCCATGTTCAACATGTAAAAAACATTCTAGCTAATGTAGATGGGAAATTTTATATTTGTATCGATATTGATATGAGCACAACCTTTGGAACGCTTCATTTTGGGGTACGGCGTTCCCCGTTAAAAACACCGGAACAGGTCCTTAATTTAGCGATTACCATTCGTGAGACAGAAGGATTAGAACTTGTTGGTGTCATGGGGTATGAAGCGCAAATTGCGGGTGTCGGTGATGCGGCCCCATCCCAATGGGTAAAAAACCAGCTCATAAAATTTTTAAAACGAAAGTCGATGAAAGAAATTTTGGAGCGGAGAAAAACCATCGTCCAAGCCTTGAAAAAGGAGGGGGTTGCCAATCTCTTCGTTAATGGTGGAGGAACAGGGAGTCTTCACAGTACTTCCGAAGACGAAACCGTAACAGAACTCACGGCCGGCTCAGGATTTTATGCTCCCCTCTTGTTTGATTATTACCGAGATTTTAAGTATTCGCCTTCGCTGTTCTTCGCTTTGCCGGTTGTTCGAAAACCAGCACCGAACATTTACACATGCCTTGGCGGCGGCTACATCGCATCAGGTCCGCATGGTGCAGATAAAGTACCACAACCTTATATCCCATCAGGTGGCAACTTATTGCCCTTTGAAGGAGCGGGCGAAGTCCAAACGCCGGTATATTTTAAAAATCAATCGTTAGACATTGGCGATGCCATCCTTTTCCGGGCTGCAAAAGCCGGGGAAATATGCGAACGGTTTAATCATATGTATTGTATTTCGAACGGGGAAGTGAAAGAACAATATCTCACCTATCGGGGGGAAGGGAAATGCTTTCTGTAATTAAGACTGAAGAAGGGAAAAAGTGGCGCAATTGGGCGGAGACTTGGGAAAGTAAACCGGAAAAAATTTTGTATCCAGCATCCATTGAAGAAGTTGTTTCAATTGTAAAAGAAGCTTCGAAGTTAAAGAAAAAAATTCGGGTCGTTGGAGCGAGCCATTCCTTCACTGGTCTCGTCGCAACCGATGTTTGGCTTGTCTCTTTAGATTTACTCAGCGGTATTGAAAACATTGATGAGGAAGCGGGTACGGTTACCGTCCTTGGTGGTACAAGATTATTTCAAATCGGAAAAGCCCTTGGGGAGGCAGGCTATGCCCAAAAAAATTTAGGGGACATCAATGTACAAAGTATTGCTGGAGCCATATCAACGGGGACCCACGGCACCGGGCTTGGTTTCGGGAATATTCCGTCGCAAGTTAAAGAACTAACGATTGTTACTGCATCAGGAGAGGTTCTAACTTTCTCAGAAAAAGAAAATCCCACGTATTTCAAAGCCAGTTTAATCTCCCTCGGAACCTTTGGAATTATCGTAAAAGTGAAATTAAAAATAATTAAAACACCCATCTATGAATATCGAAGCGAGAAGATAAAATATTCCCTTTTAGAAAACCAGTTGGATCAATTAATCCAAGAAAATCGTCATTTTGAATTTTATCTCTTTCCGTATTCCGATTTAGTTCAAATTAAAAAAATGAACATCACTGATAAAAAACCGAAAAAGTTGTTTTTCCATCGTCTATCCAGTTTACTCTTAGAAAATTACTTATACTTTACGTTGTCGGAAATTTCCCGACACTTCCCGAGCCTTAGCCAAAACATTAGTAAATTATCGGCTTGGGGTGTGGGCACGGCCCGTGTTATCGGAAAAAGTCATGATCTTTTTGCGACTCCAAGACTAGTAAAATTTCGAGAAATGGAATATAGCATTCCTCTTGAACATTTAAAAGATGCGCTGCACGACATTCGTAAAACCAATGAAGAAAAAAGATATAAAGTCCATTTTCCGATGGAGTTCCGCATGGTTAAAGGCGATGATATTTGGCTAAGTCCCTCCTATCAAAGGGACTCAGCCTATATTGCTTTCCATATGTATAAAGGAATGCCCTATGAAGACTATTTTCGGGATATGGAAGCAATTATGTTGAAGTACGAGGGCAGACCCCATTGGGGGAAAATGCATACCCTCGGTAAAAAGGAATTGAAAAAAGCCTTTCCAAAGCTAGCGGACTTTCTAATTATCAGGCAAGAACTCGATCCCGAGGAAATCTTTCTAAACAATTATTTGAAAAAAATGTGGACTGAATAATAGAATTTCAATTATAAACGGGGAAAGGATTTATAACATAAAGCGAGCTACTTGTTCTCCTTCGATGATAAGACCGTCAACTTCTTTAAACCCCATTTTGCTATAAATATATTTTGCCACTTCATTTTCCGGCTCATAAGACAGTGAAATCGTTTTATGATGGTCTTCTCTCATTGCCCTTATATCATCAATAATTAATTGAATGGCTTTTTTTCCGTACCCTTTCCCCTGGAATTTTTTATCAATCATCATCCGATAAATCCAGTATTGTTGTTCGTCCTCGTCAATTCCATAAAGGGTAAAACCAATCATTTCATCTTCAAGATAAATTCCTTTGGCATAGAAATTGTCCAAAAAATTTAGCTGAGCGAGGGATACTGCATTAGAGGCAACAAAATTCATTTGATCCTCTCGAACTTTAAGACTAATGGCCTTAATCCAATTATCCTTTGTTATCGGTCTTAACTGTAACATTGTCATCGTCCTCTCCTGTAATCATTGCTGCAATGGCTTGTAGTATAGCGCCAAGTGCTTGAATCCAATTGCCAGCAAAATTCGTCCGTATACTTTTCTCCTCGGGCTTTAGATTTGCTGATAATGCTTGTAAAGAATTCCCGATTGTTTGAAGGAAGTTTCCGTATAAATTTAACACATCTGATAATTTCTTTTGATCTATATAAAGATAATATGGAATCGCCATCGCACTTCCAGTCGCCTGAAATAGGTTTCCGGCGATATTTAAATTGGACTTCGTTTTTTCATCGAGCGGTAGAAGGATGGAGGCCACAACGGTGGAGTTCCCAGCAGCTTGTATTTTTTCTCCATAACTAATCAAAGGTTTATCTTGATCAATGTCTGCTTCCAACCCATTTGCCGTTCCTTGCAAAACATTTCCTATTAAAGATAGATTCTTTTTCGTCGTTTCATTTAGATTCAAGGTTGGTGTTGCAGCTAAGGCAGCAACAACGGTACCTAGAGCCTGTTCCCAAGCAGCAAAACGGTCCAATGCATTCCGGTCCATTTATCTCAATCCTTTAACGGTCGGTACAATAGAGTACGCGAAAAATAGGATTTCGGTTATGGACAAAATGCGAATTCATTTAAAAGATACCTATATTTCAATGAAGGTTTCCAACCAATTTTGAAAAAAGATCCTTTTTTCTAAGAAGCATAACCGTCAATCACTAATTTTAATTTCCCGGTTTTCGGATCAATAACTAAACCATGCACTGGAACGCCTTTAGCTAATAATGGATGGTGTTTTATGATATAAACACTTTGGCGAACTTGGTCCTCCACACTGGAAAAACCTTTTAGCCACTTCCTTAAAGAAATGCCGGAATAATGTAGTGTTTCGATGGCTTCCGTCGTAACGCCCCGGGCAATCATCTTTTCCATAGTCTTTTCACCATTCAAATTTTCCATACCACAATCATAATGGCCAATAACAAAAATTTCTTCTGCCTGAAGCTCATATATAGCGACTAACAGGCTTCGCATCGTGCTGTCAAAGGGATGTTCAACAATTGCCCCGGCATTTTTTACTATTTTGACATCCCCGTTTCGTAAATTCATAGATTTAGGTAACAAATCTAACAATCTTGTATCCATGCAAGTTAAAATAACCGCTTTTTTGTTCGGTATTTTCGATGTAACGTATGGTTGATAGAGCTTTTCCTCAACAAACCGTTTATTAAAATCTAAGATTTTATAAAGTAAAACCAAGCTGTTCCTCTCCTTATTTATGAGGATTTTGAGTGGTTGTAAACAAAATGGACAAGCGTTTTATCCTTTATAAACCCTGCTTTTTCATAAATTCGGACCGCCTGGGGATTAGAAGCTTCCACCGTTAGATGTACTCGTTCAATTTCTTGAAATTGAAATAGAAAAGAGAGGGCAGATTGTAATAAACTCGTTCCCATACCTCTATTTCTTGCCCGTTCTTTTGTTCCAATAAATTCAACGGAACCATCTTGAAATTCAGGACTTGCTTCGACATACGCATATCCTAAAAGTTCCCCGTTATCCACAGCTAAGAAAAGTTTCCGGTGGTCATTTAGCCGTTCGAGAATCTGGTTTCCGGAATAATAAGTATTTGGGAACAGGCGGTCATGAAGGTGAATTCATTCGCTTTTATATGAATCATCATATGGTATTATCCATGGTGAGGGATAAGCAGAGAATTTCTTTCGATCGAGGGAGAACACATGGTGAGTACCCCTTTGTTCACTGCCAATAGATGTCATAAACATAAGAGCTGTTGTATTATTCATCGAGAAAACATCATGAACGTCCTCAAGCCGTTGAGGAAACAACTCCCACAATTTTTCCCGCATTTCAATCACTAAAGAAAAATCCTCGCCCGGCTCAAGAAAGGGCCCCCACAATTCACCTATTTTCGCTTCTTCACCTAAGTCAATCCCCATATATCCAATGATTTTTCCATTCCTTTTTAGGACGATCGAAAGGGTGACATCATATTTTAAGGCGTATTGCAACTCTGAGAATAAGGTTGGAACGTAACCAATATAACTTTCTACTTTACTATTTAGTCGAGATAGAAATTCTATAACCAACAACAAATCGGCCGATTGTAATCTATCAATCCGAACCATACGAATCCTCTTGCATAATTTTTTCAAAGTATAGCATAGGACGTTTGCTCGCGTAAATAAATTTTTAAGAAATGGAATAAGGAATGCCATAGGACTTTTCAATTGGAATGATATCACAAAAAGGATAGGCAAAAAGAAAAAGAGACGGGCTAAAAAATTCCCAGTCTCCAGATTGTCAAATACAGACCTTGCTCTCTTCATTCGGTCGACCAATTGAAGATTGTAAATACACCGACAGATATTATCATCCTGGAAGGTATTCTATCTTCAAAGATTCTGTTGGAAATTCTATTAGAATCCTCGATTTTATCGAAGAAAATGACGTTTTAAGGTTCCTGGAAAATAACAATTATATCTTATTGTTGTTATCATTCTCTAATCATCAATACTGCCGGCTAATTTGCTTATCTTAGAACAAAAAAGGAGGGCAATATTTTTAAGATTTAGCCCTCCTTAGCTTTATATGAGAATTGGATATAGTTGCCAAATTACCTTTAGTTTTCCAAATTACATCGCTGTTAATCCACCGTCAACAACAAATTCAGAGCCGGTTGAATAAGATGATTCATCGGAAGCTAAGTATAATACAAGGTTTGTAACTTCTTCCGGCTGGGCCATTCTTTGGAGCGGAATGTGTTTGGCAAATTCCTTAATGACTTCCACCGCATCTCCTTCGGTTACCATCGGGGTTTCGATGACACCGGGATGGACGGAGTTAACACGGATACCTAGAGCGGCCAATTGGAGGGCAACAGCTTTTGTTAGCCCACGAACGGCAAACTTTGAATCGGTATATCCAACGGCACCGCCAACAAGACCGTTGATGGACGAAATATTAATAATGGACCCATTTCCTGTCTTTTGCATGGAAGGAAGTACCGCTTTGATTCCTAAAAAGACGGATACTTGGTTGATATCAATGAGCCGTCGGTATTCTTCTTCTGTAATTTCAAAGATGGATTTGCTAATGCTTATGCCAGCGTTATTTACTAAAATATTGACCGGACCAAAAGTTTTTTCAGCTTCATCAACAACCCTCTTCCAGTCCCCTGCTTTCGTAACATCCTGTTTCACAAATTTCGCTTTTCCTTCAAGTTCCTTTTCTAGGGATAAACCCCCTTCTTCATTGATATCGGTAAAGATGACCTTTGCTCCTTCCTGGACGAATCGGCGGACATGGGCAGCCCCCATTCCCCGGGCACCGCCGGTTACAATTGCCACTTTGTTTTCTAATTTTCCCATAAAATAACCTCCTTATTTTTCCTGTATTGATTTCAGCCTT
Organism: uncultured Bacillaceae bacterium; assembly: GCA_937951955.1. Taxonomy (GTDB): domain Bacteria; phylum Bacillota; class Bacilli; order Bacillales; family Caldibacillaceae; genus CALGAD01. The sequence goes on along the minus strand of CALGAD010000026.1, from coordinate 5,103 downwards.
TTGTAATAATCGGGTAACCCAGGCAATAGAGTGTTTTCAAGCGAATGAAAAACAATTAGAAAAGAGGCCTTCTCATGGATAAAATTATAACAAAAATATATGAGCTTTTAAAGGATACTAAGGATTTAATTGCTTTTGAAGAACAACTTCGAATGTATATGTACGAGACGTTTGCTTTATTACTGGGGAAAGTGCTGAGCCAATTGGATAAAGCCATAAAAGAAGAGAAACAAAAGGAAGGTTGGACGGTTGAAAAAACCGATGAAAAAACCATTCAGTTTACGTTCGGGGCCGTCCGCTTTAGCCGTACGCTCATGCATGACGAAAATGGGAAACCCCACTATCCCCTTGATGAGTTGCTGGGCATCAGGAAATACCAAAGGTACAGCTCTTTCGTCGAAGTGAAGGTGGCAGAACTGGCCAACAAAAGTGATTATCGTGAGGTTGCACGAATGCTCGATGAATGGACAGCAGTCCAAATAAGCCATGCAACAGTCGGATCCATTGTAAAACGTGTCGGAAAGGCGCAAGCCCAGGCAGACAGGGAAATGGTGGAGGAACTGGAAGAAGCAGCTTCTTTGCCGGAAGGCAAGAAGACAGACTTTCTGTTTGCGGAAGCTGACGGAGTCCTCGTGCGTGCAACCAAGAAGAAAAAACATATAGAGGTTTGCCATGGCATCATGTACGAAGGCTGGGACAAGAATGGGAAACGAGTGTCTTTAAGAAACCCTAAGTATATTATGACCACACAGCCCGCAGAAGGTTTTTGGCAGGAGTTTCAGGCCTCTGCTGCCCATCACTATTCTTTGGAAAATACGCAGGTGGTGGGCAACAGTGACGGAGGAACCGGCTATGGTGCGGAGAAATTTCAGGAGGCCTTTTCCCAATCGAATCAGCCTGTTTTGGTTCAATTGGATGCTTATCATATCGGGCAGGCAATCAACCGGACGTTCGGATGGAAAAAGAATAAATACAAGGACTTGGTGAAAAAGGCGATAAAGAACCGCGATCTGTGCGCTTTTACTTTAGCGATGGATACGTTTGAAAGTACGCTGGAAGACGAGAAAAAGATCGAGAAAGTGAATGAATTTCGCAAATATATTGTGGGCCATTGGGACCGGATTTTTGATTGGCGGGATAAAGTGGAAAATGCGCCGGAAGATGCAAGAGGGCTGGGTGCAATGGAGTCCAATCAGCGCCAGATCTCCTTTCGCATGAAAAGAAGAGGCATGCACTGGAGTAAAGAAGGCGCGGAAGCCATGGTAAAAGTGAAACAGGGTATCCTAAATGGGACATTAAGAGAGGTTTATTTACAATCTCAGCGAAGAAGCAAAAGAAAGCAAAGGGAGTTTAAAAGGACTGTCAGAGTGTCCGAGCTCCTGCGTCAGCCTGCACGCCCATCCGTTGGGGCAAAAAAGGGCAGTGTCAGCTTATATACAGCGCATTCATCGGCTATGGGGCAGTTATTGAAGGCGTTAAGATAAGGAAGCATGATTTGGCCTATGAACAGAGCCACAGCGCAGCTGCTTGCCATTGACCGCAGCGCCCGATTCTTAGAAGGCGATGGAAGGGGTCGGGGACCCCGCCAGCGAATACTTAGAATCGGTTTGTCCGTGTTAGCATCGGACACAGGAGAGCCCTAAAGGCTGTTTTATTAGCGAACCTGCGCTGATCCCCCAACACGGACAAAAGCAAGGTCAATGGTGGCGGACAACATGCAGGGCGCCAAAATTTTGATTTAACGTCCTTTAAAACCCATGCCCACAACACCATTTTGGCGTTTATTCGATACCATAATCTGTGATTGTTTTGAGAGTACAAAAATAGAGTGCCGAAATCATTGGTATAAAAGCCATACCGAGAAAATCTTGACACATACAGGTATTCCTTGGCAGTTGAAGAAAATGAAGTTATATATTATATAAATACAATTGCGCAGTGCGAATTACCTACAGTTTCTTATAGTTCGAATGTTGTATCCTATGGTGGAATTCATACAGAATTAACTTTAAGTATTGAATTAAAAAGAAATATAGATGATAACGAAGTAACATTTATAAATACTTTTAAAGAAAATCCATCTACTATCGCTTCAGTAACGCACTTTATTACTGACAAAGAAAAGTATATTTGGGGGAGTGACAACGACCTCTCTGATGAGGAAGAAAACAGTGTCATTGACAAGAACGTTTATACATCGTGTCCTAATTGCGGGCGATGAATAAGTCATGCAAATGATGCTGGAAATGGGTTTTGTACTCTTTGTTCACAATGATACATGCTTATAAATCCAAAATAACATGAACCAATTTTACTCTTAAATCATAAAAACAAGACATTAATCTTGTCTTTATTTTTTGCCTTACTAGCTAGAATTAGATTATGCTGATATTTTCATTATTTATAAGATAGGATTTTCAAAATCAATACCTATTACATTCTGATTGTGCCTTGTTTCTTGTTTACAATATAGTAAAAACCTCATTTAGATTAGATACGGTGAACCGTATCATAAATAGAGGCAAAAATTTTTGCAAATATTGCGGAGATGGTTCTCATTCATATAATCATTGGCTTTTATCTTAATAGCATCTTTTTCACGATCATATGAGATTTGCCGCACAGCCTTCAGTGGATGAACGTCGGAACCGAGAGCTGCTTACGTTGTCTTTTATTGACCGAAAAGAGAATATCCTTTTTCTCGGTCCACCGGGGATTGGAAAGACGCACTTGGCGATTTCGATTGGAATGGAGGCGATTGATTAGAGGGTATAAAACGTATTTTATTACGGCCCATGATTTGGTCACACAGTTAAGGAGAGCCCAAGAAGGGAAGCTGGAAAAAAGTTGCGCATGTTTGTAAAACCAACCATACTCATCATTGATGAAATGGGATACCTAAAACTAGACCCGAACGGAGCTCATTACTTATTTCAGGCCATCGTCCGCCGGTACGAACAGGGTCCGATCATCCTCACGTCCAATAAAAGCTTTGGGGAATGGGGAGAAGTGATGGGCGACTCGGTGTTGGCGTTAGTGTCAAGTAAAGTTCGCAAAAACCATCAGCACTCCGATAAGGGTTATGCCACTTGTCTTTGTTCCTGTATTTCCTGAAGAATGTTGGGGTTGATATATGAACGTCCGGTGGACCAGTCTTCATGATATTCCATCAGGTAACTGGTGACCAAACGGATGTACGCATCCTGGTTGGGAAACACCCCAACGACATGGGTTCGACGTCGAATCTCCCGGTTCAAACGTTCTAGCATATTGGTGGATGAGATTTTTCGGTGATCGATCTGGTGAAAATGGTAGAACTGTAGAGAGTCTTCCAAACCGGCTTCCAGCACCTGAATCGTAGCCGGATATTGTCCTTCATACTCGTCCATGAGTGCTTCAGCACAGGTCATGGCGGTCTGATAGTCCGGTTGAAGCCAAATCTGCTTCAGTCGTGAAGCAAAGAATTCTTTATCCCGGCTGGGGATATGGGCCATGATGTTACGCATGAAATGGACCTTGCACCGCTGCCAGGAGCAACCGGCAAACGACTCACTGATGGCTTTCGCCAGTCCTTTATGAGCATCCGATACCACCAGCCATACATCCCGGACGCCTCTGGACTTGAGATGATCAAACAAAGCCTTGTAGGTGGTTTCCGACTCTTCCGGCATGGGCTGGATGGCCAAGATATCCCGCCTGCCTTGTTCATCGATGCCGATCACCACTTGGATGGCCATATTCACAATGCGATGGTTGTCTCGGATTTTCTCGTAGAGGGCATCCACCCACAGGACTGGATAGGTTTTCTTTAACGGCCGATTGCGAAAGGCTTCCATCTGTTCGTTCAGTTCACGGGTGATCTGGGAGACCTGGCTATGGGAGATGGACTCAATCCCCAGACGGCTGGCCAGTTTCCTGATTTTTCGAGTGGATATGCCCTGGATATAGGCTTCCTGGATGACCTGGATCAGGGCTGCTTCCGCACGGGATTTTGCCGTGACAAAAAAGGGCACATAACCGCCTTTGCGCAGTTTGGGAACAAAGAGATACATGGTGCCCATCCGAGTGTCAAAGCGACGTACACGATAACCGGAACGATAGCCGGTCCGTGTATCCGTCCGTTCCGATTTCTGTGCCTGAATTTTAGCTGTCACTTCGGCTTCCATCATTTGCTCACAGAGCCACTGAAGCATAGAGAGCATGGGATCCTGTTCCGACATAAATTTCAGTAGCATTTGTTCGAGAGATAAGGTAGAATTCTGGTAAGCCATCGGTTTCAACTCCTTTTAGGTTTTTTGGGCACTTACCATATTCGGAGTTACCGATGGCTTTTCCTCTTTTCACTTTTTGCGAACTTAATTATACGTCATCGTGTTGGAGACCGCGATGTTAGATCGATTACTGCATCATTCTATTATTTTCAATCTAAAGGGGGAAGCTATCGATTACGGGAAAAAAGACTCCAACAAGAAGAAAACAGAAGGATCCATGAAATCCTTCTGGGGAATTTTAAACCGGCGATTTTGGGGAAAAATTCATCGGCCTTGACATAGACTCCTTCAGCGCTACTTGGCAAGACCAATTGACCATAAATATATATTAAGGGGGAAATTTACATTAAATTCTCGAATTATGATTTCACATATTGATTCCCTGTAAAAGAGACTCCTCAGGGGGTCTTTTTTTTCGGAAGGTTCTTTTCGTATAGATTGTTACTATTTTGACCAAACTATTGAGAGGTGATAAAATACATCTCCCACAAGAGGTTTAGAATGTGGAAAGACGTTTATGCTGTTACCTAAACACGAGCAAGTCAAGCTTTTGTGTGAGGTATAAAAACAGCCATTTCATCAAAGAAACGGCTGTATTCCTTATTCCAATAAAACCCCCTTTAATGGAAGATTAATTACTATTGTTTGTAGCAAGATTAAGTATTTCTTGATAAAGTTCGTTCCAAACATGATAATATTCTTTTACTTCATTTGGATTAATAAGAATTCTTTCTGCTGACTCGTATTTGCCTTCAAATTCAAATAACTGGTCAATATCTGTTTATGGCAAACTAAAAATGCATTGTTTGGCCACCAATTTATGTAGGTTCAT
>CALGAD010000025.1 GCA_937951955.1 uncultured Bacillaceae bacterium | reverse complement strand
CAGCCAGATCTAAACTGGGAAAATCCCGCTGTCCGAAACGACATTTATCAAATGATGACATGGTGGCTCGATCAAGGAATCGATGGTTTTCGCATGGATGTGATCAACTTTATTTCAAAGGATATGCGTTTTCCTGATGCTCCAAATCCAGAAGGGAAAAAATACGTTCCGGGCGGTCAGTTTTACGTAAACGGTCCCCGGATTCATGAATTTTTACAGGAGATGAATCGAAAAGTCCTGTCCAAATATGATTGCATGACTGTCGGGGAAATGCCCGGTGTAACCGTGGACGATGCGATTCTTTATACGGCACCAGAACGGAAGGAGCTGAATATGGTTTTTACATTTGAGCATATGGATCTTGATAGTGGTCCGGGCGGGAAATGGGATTTGCGGCCATTGCAATTATCGCGCTTAAAGAAAGTGTTAGCGAAATGGCAGACGGGTCTACACGGAAGGGGCTGGAATAGCTTGTACTGGAACAACCACGACCAGCCGCGTATCGTTTCCAGGTTTGGAGATGATGGCAAGTACCGGGTGGAGTCGGCAAAAATGCTGGCTACCGTACTCCATATGATGCAGGGAACTCCCTATATTTACCAGGGAGAAGAAATCGGTATGACGAATGTGCGTTTTTCGTCCATTGATCATTATCGGGATATCGAAACGTTGAACATGTATAAAGTAAAAGTTCTCGAGGAAGGCCAGGACGAGGTGAAAGTGATGGAGTCCATATATGCCAAAGGACGGGACAACGCCCGGACACCGATGCAGTGGGACGATAGCCCGAATGCCGGTTTCACAACAGGCACTCCCTGGATCGGGGTAAACCCGAATTATAAAGAAATCAATGTGAAACAAGCCCTCGCCGATAAAAACTCAATTTTCTATTATTATCAAAAATTGATCCGCTTGAGGAAAATGTATCCCATCATCGTTAATGGCGATTTCACCTTGCTTGATCCAGAAAATGAAGAAACCTTCGCTTATATTAGATGTTATAACGGAGAAAAATTACTCGTAGTTTCGAACTGGACTGGCGAGGAAGTGCTCTTTACCATGCCTGAAACAGCAGAATTTACTCCACGAGAGCTTTTAATCGCCAATTACGATGATGCCGCGATTCCTCCAGGAAGAGTTCTCGTTCTTCGCCCCTGGGAAGCGCTCGTTTATCGAGGCGAATAAATGTATAAATAACGGCTTGCGTGTTTTTTTCCGTGTCAGCCTTTCTGAACAATCACATCGAAAAGAGGTGTACTATGGGTAAACAGTGGTGGAAGGAAAGTGTGATCTATCAAATATATCCTCGCAGTTTTAAAGATAGTAACGGGGATGGTATCGGTGATTTACGCGGGATTATCGAAAAACTTGATTATCTTGAATTTCTCGGTATTGATGCCATCTGGCTCTGTCCGATTTTCGCATCACCAAATGTCGATAATGGGTACGATATATCCAATTACAAGGAAATCATGGAAGAATTTGGAACGATGAATGATTTTGACGAATTACTGGAAGAAGCCCATCGCAGGGGGATCAAGATCATCCTCGATCTTGTGATGAATCACACGAGCGATGAGCATCCCTGGTTTCAGGAATCACGTTCGTCACGGGAAAATCCGAAACGGAATTGGTATATCTGGCGGGATGGAAAAGACGGACGGGAACCAAATAACTGGAAGTCGATTTTCGAAGGGTCTGTATGGGAATTTGATGAAAAGACGGGTCAGTATTATTTTCACACCTTTTCCAAAAACCAGCCGGACTTGAACTGGGAAAATCCTGAAGTGCGGAAAGCTTTGGAGGAGATGGTCACCTGGTGGATTCGTAAAGGGATCGACGGTTTCCGGATCGATGCGATTTCGCATATTAAAAAAGAACCAGGGTTCCCTGATATGCCCAACCCGCACGGACTCGATTACGTACCTGCGGATCGGTATATGACCAATGTTGATGGAATTGAAGAACTCCTGAATGAATTTAGTAGAAACACGTTTAAAAAATATGGCGTGATGACCGTCGGCGAGGCGAGTGGTGTAACCGCTGAAGAAGCGGAAAAATGGGTTAATGAAAAAACGGGATTTTTCAACATGATCTTCCATTTCGATCATACTGGACTATGGAAAAAATCCTCAGACGATGGTGTTGATGTGGTCGCCTTGAAAAAGGCGCTTTCCCGTTGGCAATATGCCCTGGAAGGAAAAGGCTGGAACGCACTCTTTCTGGAAAATCATGACCAGGTACGCTCGGTATCTCGTTGGGGCGATGAAGGCCGCTTTTGGAAGGAAAGTGCTAAAATGTTAGGGGCGTTTTACTTTTTCATGAAAGGAACCCCTTATATTTATCAAGGGCAGGAAATCGGAATGACTAATGTTCAGTTTTCGGATATCGACGATTATGATGATATCGGCATGAAAAATTTTTACCACAGTGAACGCAAAAAAGGTCGCTCCCATGAAGAAATTATGGAAGTTATTTGGATGCGCGGTCGGGATAATTCCCGCACGCCGATGCAATGGGATGATGGGCCTATGGCTGGCTTTACTTCAGGAACAACATCCTGGCTGGGAATTAATCCGAACTATCCAATGATTAATGTGGCCCGCCAATTAAAAGATCCCGATTCCATTCTCCATTTTTATCGTAAGATGATCCAACTTCGGAAACAGGAGCCATGTTTCGTATATGGAACCTATCGCTTGCATTTACCGGATGATCCCCATTTCATCGTCTATACCCGCAGCTTGGGTGGAAAGAAAGCACTGGTTCTCTGTAATTTTCATTATGAAGAAAAAGAATTTACGATGCCGAAAGAGCTGTTGCAAGAGAAATTCATTCCTGTTCTTGGCAATTATCCATTATCCCGAAAGCCACTTTCGTACAAGATGAAGGTACA
>CALGAD010000024.1 GCA_937951955.1 uncultured Bacillaceae bacterium | reverse complement strand
ATTTACTCAAATTCGGCGGTAATTTACTCAAATAACGAACGAATTTACTCAAATATGAGGGGAAATGACTCAAATTTTGCTTGAATTTACCCAAATTCCAACTGAAATGACCCAAATCCGGGGTAGAAATGATCCAAGTTTCCCGGCGATTGAACCGGGTTTCCGACGAAATGACACAAATACACACAGGCTCTCCGAAAAAGATTTCGCTCATCCATTATGATAAATCAAAAAAATTTCTCCTGTAATATTTACCCCCAGCATCAGACTAACATTTTTCAAAAAATCCCATACGTTATAAATGACTAATTCTCAATAAGGCAGGGGACGTTCATGAGTTTGGGGCCTAGTTTGGAAGATTATTTACAAAAGGGTATGTATGGGCCGAAGGAAACGAAACCAGAGGAGCGGCGCAAATTTTTAGGAACATTACGGGAACGGGTAATTATCGCTTTGTTTGTCGATCAAGTTTACGAAGAGAAGATTTACCCAGAAATTGCAATGATGATGAAAAAATATCGTGATGCCCATTTATTATTAAATGGATCTATTCGTTACAATTTCCTGAGTCGCTATATTCAAATTGCGAAGAAAAATAATATCCCTTTTACAATTGTGAAAAATGAAGCTCATGATACGGATATCGGTCTCGTATTGGCTACTAACTATGCGATTGAGAAAAAAGAAATTTTTGTAAAAAAAGAAGCCACCCATTCAGCGCCAATCCCGGCCCAGAAGAAAAGATTGTTTAAAAAACTTTTTATAAATAAAAAACGCAAACTTCCTGGAAGAACGAAAAGAAAGAGGAGAAATATCATTAAGAGATTGTTTCAAAAACTTAAGAAATGCAGATAGTGTAGAGTCTGTTGCTAAAAAGGGAAAGAACGATAGCGACAGGCTCTTTTTATATAAGTAAATAAACTTTATTTTATTCGTATTGCTTTGTACGGATTAAAAATACACAGATATCAGCATAGAGCGATGATTTTGCGAAAAGAAAGTTTTTTGAATAACTCAATTTTACTTTCATAAAACATTAATCACAGCTACTGTTCTCCAGTTTAAATCAGAGAAGATTGATCAATTATTTTCGGTTAAGAACTTGTGATTATCCTCATCCAGGCAAGATGTTTATTTGCCAAAAACAATCCCGTGACCACCAAATAAAACCATATTATTCTACTATAGAGAAAATTATTAAAATTGACAAAATAATAGTTTGTAAATATAATAGGGTAAAAATATTCAAAAAATACTAATAAATATGAGGAGGAGGTAACAACATGGTTGATGTGAAAGAGCTAATCGAACTGGACAAGAAGCATTTCATTCACCCGACATCATCAATCCAGCAACAACAGGAGCACGGTCCGAAAGTTATTATCGAAAAAGGAGAAGGCGTCTATGTTACGGATATAAACGGAAGCGTTTACATTGATGCGATGTCTTCTCTTTGGAATGTGAATGTAGGGCATGGTCGTGAAGAACTTGCCGAAGTGGCAGCGGAACAAATGAAGAAACTTGCCTTTAGCTCAACTTTTTCCACTTTCAGTCACGTACCGGCAATTCGCTTAGCTGAAAAGATCGCATCGATTGCACCGGATGGACTAAATGCTGTTTTCTTCACCTCGGGCGGATCGGAATCCAATGACACAGCTATCAAGTTAGTTCGTCATTACTGGCGGATTCAGGGGAAACCGGAGCGGAAGAAAATAATTGCCTTGCGGCGCGGTTATCACGGTGTAGCGGCTGGATCAACTAGTGCAACAGGAATACCCGAGTTCTGGAATATGGCTGGACGGTTAATGACAGATGTTTACCATGCGGATCCTCCTTACCAAATCGGAACCGATGAGGCGATTGCTTCACTTAGACAAGTAATTGAAAAAGAGGGGCCAGAAACAATTGCAGCCTTTATCGCAGAACCTGTACAGGGCGCAGGTGGAGTATTAGTACCGCCAAAGGATTATTTCCCAAAAGTCCGGCAAGTTTGTGATGAATACGGCATTTTAATGATTGCCGACGAAGTCATTACTGGATACGGTCGCACAGGAAAAATGTTCGGCATTGAAAATTACGGTGTAACCCCGGATGTAATGACTTTTGCAAAAGGGATTACAAGCGGTTACGTACAGCTCGGAGGCGTCATCATAGCGGATCATATTCATGACGTATTAAAAGAAAAATCAACGGGAGTTTTATTCCACGGCTATACGTATAGCGGTCATCCCGTGGCGACGGCTGTCGGCTTGAAGAACCTGGAAATCATCGAGCGGGAAGGTTTGGTGGAAAATGCCCGGAAAATGGGTGAAATTCTCCTACAAGGCTTTAAGAAAATTCAACAAGAAATAAATATTGTCGGCGAGGTTCGGGGCTTGGGTCTCCTTGGCGCAGTAGAGTTTGTACAAGATCAAAAGACTAACAAACGCTTTGATCCTAAATTGCAGGTCGCATTAAAAGTCGTTGAGGCATTGCATCAAAGAGGCGTGATTTGCCGACCGGTCACTTATGAAGGAATTGATATCGTATGCTTTGCACCGCCTTTAATTATTAATGAAAAGCAAGTGAATGACATTTTAGAAAGATTGCACGATGCGATTTTAGAAGTGAAAAACAATCTGCCAATCCATGCCAATTAATCTTTCAATGAAAAGTAAGTGACGAACATTGGGGGAGAATTTATGAAGGATGACCAACATTTTATAAAGGTATTAGGAAATAAAGATGTACTGGCCCTTGCCTTCGGTGCCATGATTGGCTGGGGCTGGGTCGTTTCTTCCGGACATTGGATTATGGAAGCTGGATCATTGGGAGCAATTTTGGCATTTGCAATCGGGGGCTTGCTCGTTTTATTAATCGGCCTTACGTATGCGGAATTAGCCTCAGCACTGCCCCTTGCCGGTGGAGAACTCGTCTTTTCATATAAAGCGATGGGAAGACTTGCTTCGTTTTTAACAACGTGGGCAGTGATATTTGGCTATGTTTCGGTTGTCGCTTTTGAGGCGGTAGCATTACCGACCGTATTTGAATATGTATTTCCGAGTTTTAGTCAAGGCTATTTATATACGATTGCTGGCTGGGATGTCACCATTACATGGGCAGGAGTCGGGATACTTGGTTCAATTCTTGTTGCCTGGGTGAATTATCGCGGGATCAAATTGACCACCGTTGTAACTATAACCTTTATCTTGATACTGTTGGCTTCCGGTGTTTTATTATTGACTGGAAGTACAGTTTCCGGCAATCTTACAAATATGCAGCCATTATTTGAACAGGGAATCGCTGGACTTTTAACCGTCATTATCATGACACCATTCTTTTTCGTCGGCTTTGACGTCATTCCTCAAGCGGCAGAAGAAATTAATTTGCCGAAAAAAAGAATTGGCCAATTATTGATCGTTTCTGTATTCATGGCTATTTTTTGGTATATTGCCATTATCTTTGGTGTATCCATCGTATTATCAAAAGAAGAAATCGTCGCTTCTAACCTTGTCACAGCAGATGCCATGGCAAAAGCCTTCGGTGGTAGCAAGTTCATGGCGAATATTTTAGTCTTAGGTGGTATTGGCGGTATCGTCACAAGCTGGCTAGGATTTTATGTGGGCGGGAGCCGGGCGATCTTTGCTTTAGCACGTGCGGGAATGCTCCCAAGAGCGCTAGGTGAACTGCACCCAAAATATAAAACACCGCATCGAGCGATTGTTTTAATTGCTGTTTTGTCTACTCTAGCTCCGTTATTGGGAAGACCGGCACTTGTCTGGTTCGTTAACTCCGGTGGACTCGGACTCGTTATCGCCTGGTTAATGGTCGCCGTTTCTTTTATTATCTTGCGGAAAAAAGATCCGGATCTCCCGCGTCCATATAAACTACCAGGTGGCACGATGATCGGCTGGTTAGCGGTAATCATGGCCTTTGGTGTAGCAACACTTTATATGCCAGGAATGCCTTCAGCACTGACCGGTATTGAGTGGGTCATTGCCGGATTGTGGACCATTTTAGGCCTTGTTTTATACAATTATTCCATGGTCAAATATGGCCGGGAGAATGCCGATAAAAGAATGGATGAAGAAATTAAGCGGGTTGTTTAACTTTAAAAATAGCGCGCGTATAATCCTGAATGTACACGATAACAAGTGGAATGGAGCGAAAATTCCTTCCACTTGTATTTTTTATGTTTGAATAGCCAGTCTTAGGTAAAAAATGACTATGGTATAGCGGATGATTCGATCATTGACTACAATAGAAGCGGATAAGTGTATCAAATACCGTCGTAAGGGGAGTCGGAAAGCCATCAAATAAACCAACACGTTGTTCCATTTTTCACTATGATTTTGCGAAGTTTGTTTCGGAAAATGTGTAAAACATGGTAAAATAGGAAATAGTCTGTGGAAAAGTAGAGATTGATTTAGTTGAAATCTAACGGAGGTGACTGTTTTGGCTCGTATTACGAAAGAAGAAGTCAAACGTATTGCTGATGTATCAAGACTCCATATAACTGATGATGAACTCGAAAAAATATCCGCCCAACTGGACGAATTTATCGAACTTGCAGAAACATTAAATGAAGTGGATACAACAGGTGTAGAACCGACAACCCACGTGTTTAAAGTGAAAAATGTGATGCGTGAAGATATTCCAGAACCGGGAATGGACCGGGATTTATTATTTAAAAATGCACCGGATCATCAAGATGGACAATTCAAAGTTCCAGCAGTGCTCGATTAAGGAGGGAAAACAATGTCATTATTTGAGCATAAATTAGCGGAATTACAAGAACTATTACAAAAAAAGGAAATTACCGTTTCTGATTTAGTCGCTGAAAGCTTCAAACGAATTCATGAAGTGGATGATAAAGTTAAAGCATTCATCACTTTAGATGAGGAACGGGCTCGCGAACAGGCGAAAAAACTCGATGAAAAACAGGCAAACGGAGAAACCGATGGTCTTCTCTTCGGAATGCCGATCGGAATAAAAGATAATATCGTGACGCAAGATTTACGGACAACCTGTGCTAGCAAGATGCTAGAAAACTTCGTTCCGATTTATAATGCGACGGTCATGGACAAATTACAAGAAGCCGGCGCGATTACCGTAGGGAAATTGAACATGGATGAATTTGCCATGGGAGGAACGACGGAATCGTCTTATTTCCACAAAACTCGTAATCCATGGAATTTAGATTACGTACCAGGTGGCTCTTCCGGTGGTTCGGCGGCAGCCGTGGCAGCTGGAGAAGTTCCCTTTGCCCTCGGTTCCGATACAGGGGGGTCAGTCCGACAACCAGCAGGTTATTGCGGCGTTGTAGGCATGAAGCCGACATACGGTCGTGTGTCCCGCTACGGACTTGTTGCCTTTGCTTCGTCCCTAGATCAAATCGGTACCATCACTCGGAATGTAGAGGATAATGCCTACTTATTACAAGTGATTGCAGGGCATGACCACCGCGATTCCACATCGGCCGATGTAGAAGTTCCCAATTATGTAGAACAGTTAACCGGTGATATTCGCGGTTTGAAAATTGCCGTGCCGAAGGAGTACTTATCTGAAGGGGTTAGCGAACCGGTACGCAACGCTATTTTGGAAGCATTGAAGAAATTTGAAGAACTTGGTGCCACATGGGAAGAAGTGTCCCTGCCTCACTCCAAGTATAGTGTTCCGGCTTACTACATTATTGCCTCAGCGGAAGCATCTTCAAACCTGGCCCGTTTTGACGGTATCCGTTACGGTTATCGTGCAGAAGATGCAAAGAACTTGCTTGATTTGTATAAAAAGAGCCGTTCAGAAGGTTTTGGTGCGGAAGTCAAACGCCGGATCATGATCGGTAACTATGTATTAAGTAAAGGGAATTATGAGAAATACTTTAGAAAAGCACAACAAGTGCGTACCTTAATCAAACAAGATTTTGAAAAGATCTTTGAAAACTATGACGTGATTGTTGGACCGATTGCACCGACTACTGCAAACAAAATCGGCGAATTTACAAAGAATCCGCTGACGATGTATACGCGGGATATTTTAACGATTCCTGTCAATCTGGCGGGTGTACCTGCGATTTCCATTCCTTGTGGATTCGATAACGGCTTGCCGATCGGTATGCAAATTATCGGTAAACACTTTGATGAAGGTACGGTTTACCGCGTTGCCCATGCCTTTGAACAAGCCACAGATTTCCACAAACAAAGACCACAATTGTAAGGGGTGAAACGGATGAATTTTGAAACAGTCATTGGCTTGGAAGTACACGTAGAGTTAAAAACGAAATCAAAAGCTTTTTCACCGGCGCCGAACCAGTACGGTGATGAGCCGAATACGAATACGAATGTCATTGATTTAGCGTATCCCGGTACACTTCCCGTTTTAAATAAAGAAGCTGTTGAATTTGCCATGAAAGCCGCCATGGCCTTAAACTGTGAAATTGCCACGGAAACGAGATTCGACCGGAAAAACTATTTTTACCCGGACAACCCGAAGGCTTACCAAATCACCCAGGACGAATTCCCGATCGGTCGGAACGGCTGGATCGAAATTGAAGTCGATGGGAAGAAGAAAAAAATTCGCATTAACCGCATCCATTTAGAAGAAGATGCTGGAAAATCGATACATACCGATGAAGGTTATTCTTTAGTAGACTTCAACCGTCAAGGAACACCACTCATTGAAATTGTTTCCGAAGCAGATATACGCTCACCGGAAGAAGCTTATCTGTACTTGGAAAAATTAAAATCGATCATCCAATATACCGGTGTTTCCGATGTGAAGATGGAAGAAGGCTCCCTTCGTTGCGATGCGAATATTTCCTTACGTCCTATCGGGCAAGAAGAGTTCGGTACGAAGACGGAATTGAAAAACTTGAACTCCTTCAACTTTGTCCGGAAAGGTCTCGAATATGAGCAAAAACGACAAGAAAAAATCTTGCTTTCCGGTGGCATGATCCGTCAGGAAACCCGCCGTTTCGACGAAGCCACGGGTGAAACGATTTTAATGCGGGTAAAAGAAGAGGCGGACGATTACCGCTACTTCCCGGAACCAGACCTCGTCTTTCTTCATATTGATGAAGAATGGAAAGAACGGGTACGGGCCACAATTCCGGAGTTACCGGATGCACGACAAAAACGGTATGTCGAAGAATTAGGCCTTCCTGAATACGATGCGAAAGTATTGACGATGACGAAGGAAATGTCTGATTTCTTCGAAGCAACGATTGCCGCAGGTGCCGACCCGAAACAGGCCTCGAACTGGTTGATGGGTGAAGTGTCTGGATATATGAATAAACATCAAAAGGAACTGCATGATCTAGCCCTTACACCGGAAAGCCTTGCTTCCATGATTCAGTTGATCGACAAAGGTACTCTTTCTTCCAAGATGGCGAAAAAAGTGTTCCAGGAATTGGTTGAAAAGGGTGGCGATCCGGAGAAAATCGTTAAGGAACGGGGCTGGGCCCAAATCTCTGATGAAGCCACGCTCTTACCGATTGTTAATGAAGTATTGGATGAGAATGAGCAATCAATCATCGACTTTAAGAACGGTAAAGACCGGGCTCTCGGTCACTTAGTCGGACAGGTTATGAAGAAAACACGCGGCATGGCCAACCCGCCGTTAGTTAATAAATTAATCTTGCAGGAAATTGAAAAGCGATAAATTGATAAAAAATCAGGTGTCTTGAATGGGGACACCTGATTTTTTTAGTCTTGTGGTGAATTTGCCCAAAATAGAGCCAGATTTACTCAAAAAAGAGGTGAATATGCTCAAATCAGGGCGAGATTTGCCCAAAATGTAGCTGAATTTACCCAAATACGGAACGAATTTACCCGAATGACAGCCAGATTTACTCAAATCCCGCTGCAATTTACTCAAAAAAGGGACAAAATGCCGCAAATCCCGTTGCCAATTGCCAAAAAGAAATGCTCATCCCGAAAAATTCCATAAATATCAAAGGGAAAGTTGTAAAAAATATGAATTAGGATTGATAAAGAAATTGGAGAGATTGCAGTGGGATTGAGAAAAATCATGATTTATTTGTGGAGCATCGTGGATCCACTTTATTTTGCCTGCACCCGTTTGCAATATATTCACCGGGAGGATGGAGAACCGTGCGTGTTCCGGGTGCGTTTGACGAGTTATAAAGGTCATCCGGTTGTTCTTTCCGATGGCACCCGCATTCAAAAAAATGATGTGCTTGTCAAAATCCATCTCCACAATGTCCGGATTTTAAAAGAAGTGCAAAGTATGACGAGTGATTATCGAAAAGGAGCTTTTTTTTATAAACAAATCCGGGATTCATTGCCGTATTTGGCTTACTATGTGAAAAACCACTGGAAAGCTCAACAGATTAAAGGGATCATTGGCATCACGATGCTTGATTCGGATACATTAGCCGCAAAACTCGGCTTTGAACGCCATCGAATTAAAAATAAAATTTAT
>CALGAD010000023.1 GCA_937951955.1 uncultured Bacillaceae bacterium | reverse complement strand
CCTAAATATCATTTAAATGAACCATCTCACCATTTATTGCATTAATCGCATAGTCACATTCCAGTTTTCCGCATAACCGGTACATATCTTTTTCTTGGTCATAAACATATACCGGTTTTAATGTCATCCGTTCTTTCAGCTTTTCGAAAGCTTCTTCTTTCTCGATATTGATTTCTCCCTGCTTTTCAAACTGACTGTATACGGTTTCGATGATTTCTTGATTATCAAAATAGTTAATGGCCTGAAAATGGTTCGGATCGATCACTACTGTAAGTTTCCTCTGCATAATAAATGAAGAACTTTCTTCCCTTCGTAATGACGCATGGATCCATCCACTTTCCCGATGCAAAGTTTTTAAAATCCACTTTCCGCTATCGTCCGGATAGACCTGGCGCAAAAACTGCCAAACGGCTTTTACACAGTTTTGTTGTTCTTCCTCTGTTATAGGTAACACATCTGGTGATGGTTCACCGGCAAGCGCCTGTTCAAAAGTTACCTTTTCCTCTACAGCTATCTCTTGACGCTCGAAATCTTCCTGAAGCGGTTCTTGCCAGGAAATCGTTTGATTAATCGGCACCGGCTGTATCACAGGATTAATTGCAATTTCCATAAGGTGTTGATCATTATTCGTAATAAAAATTTCTTCTAAACTATAAAAAGGGAGAATTTTATTATTTGAATGAAGCGGAAATTCAACAAGCTGTATTTGTTGCTTTGCAATATCCGCAAGCGTTTCTAATGATAGATGGAATTTTTCAGTTTTTACTCTTTTCCCTTTTGGAAACGAACCGTCTATAGAAAACAAAATCAGTCTCCCGTCCTCATCTAGTTCAATTTCAATAGAAGCAAGTGGATAGACAGGCAATCCGTTGCAACGCGCTTCAAAATAAAGTTTCCTTTCTTCGGATTTAACAAGAAAAAAGTCATGGTCATATGTCATCCCGGTTTCTTTCTCAATCCATTGAATCATACGATTTGTATCGAGGTTGGGAAACGCGACGCCATCTTCGGCAAAACTTTTTCCTTCGACAAAAATGACTTGATTAAACATTTTGCGTTGTACATCCATTTCGATCACAGCAGTTCCTGGTGGATTCGACCCATCAGCCAACGGTCCTTCAACATGGGGAGGAAAAAACTCCATCGCCAATACATATTCCGTTTCTTTAAATTCGTTGACATGACGGGAAATATCATGGGTATGTAAACGATAATTTTTTAAGCCGAATTTGCTTTTGGCAAGACCAATAAATTTTTCTAAACGTTCACTCATCGCCCATCCCCTTTCTTAATTTATAGATATGAAAATCCCCAGAATGATCGTATAAAGCGATTGATATGTTTTACTAATAAAAACGAGTGAACACGGTTTTGGTTTCAAAATTTCACGTCAATATTTTTTTCTCGCTTTAATCACGAGAAAGGAAGGTCTTCTTCTTTCATTGATCGTTTTCGGCATCTTTTCTAAGCCTTCAGCAGTAGGCAGAGGTTCAAGCACCCGTTCAATCATCAGTCCATGGTCAATGAATGTGTTAATAATCGTAGAAAATGTTCGATGGTAAACAATAACGTTATCCACAAACCATTCGCGACTTCGCTCCCCCTCCTCTTGATAATGATCCACAGCATAGTGAAGGCGTTGTCCCTTTTCATCTGTAATCCAATTATCTTTTGCCTTTCTCGCAGTGGATATCGGATGCTCCATCGATATAATGCATTCGCCACCCGCTTTTAGAAAGCGGCTTACTTTCGCGATGATTCCGTTATAATCTTTGATGTAATTAATGGCAAGGGAACTGGTAACGATATCAAATTGCTCTCCGGATAATTCAAAATCCTCCATGGGCATGCGGATATAAGTAATTTTCCCATGAGCGTTGTCCCTTTTCGCCTTGTTTATCATCTTTTCCGAAATATCCAGACCGACAACTTGTGCCGCTCCATTTTCCACACAGTACTTGGCAAAATTCCCCGCACCGCACCCTAAATCTAAAACGGTTTTACCTTTTAAACTCGTAATCAATGATTTAACCGCCGGTTGTTCGATAAATTCATTATAGTTAATCCCGCTATCCCGCAAAGCCTTGTATTGATTAAAAAACTCCGGATTGTCGTATATATTTTGCTTCATCACTTCACCTCAAACACATTGTATAAAGAACTTAATTCGCCAACCAATTGCAAAACCCTTTTATTCAACAACTTTTAAAATCGCCACATAAAAGCCATGATTAATCAAATGTGCATTTTGTCCGAACGTATTTTTCATTTGTACGGTTTGCTGGAAAATGGTTAAGAAACGCAGGAAGTATCACCATTTGCCAACTGCCATGCTAATCTTGTATTTTTGAGAAATTCGCAATGGAATTTTTGTTGCATCATTTTGAAGATTATTCACCTTGTGCGCCAACATGCCTGAACAATTTTTGCATTAAATTAAAAAGTCGGTGAACAACACCGACTTTGGCACATATTTTATCTTTATTTTGTTCGCCATCAGGCAATCAAAGAGTAAGGAATTTGATGATCATGAGAACATCCATGCTTTATTTACGAAATGATTTCTCTTACCGTTTGTTCCATCCGACTTCCACATAACGGACAATCTTTATGTTTTAATATCGAATCCTCATGGGATTCGATGCGCATCCAGGCATTACAGGTATCACTTGTACAATCCCATACTAAAATCGACTGTACTCGTTTTCGTTTCGACTTTCTTTTTCCAACTTTTTTCGCCGCTTTTTCCCCTTTTGACCTTATCTCTTTTTTCCTTTCGTCCAGATCGGTAAACACGTCCTTGATAAAGCGGGAAATTTCGACTTCGGCTCCTCGATAATAACGCGGGGAACTAATATATAATTCTTCTTCCGCCCGGGTTACCGCTACATACAGCAAACGCCGTTCTTCTTCAATCTCTTTCTCCCCGGCATCGATTGCTATTTTGTGCGGTAAAATCGTCTCGGAAACACCGATTACATATACGACCGGAAACTCCAGCCCTTTCGCACGATGAATCGTCATCAATCGAATCACATCCGCGTCGGGATCTTGCGTCAATGCTTTCATTTCTTCATTTTTTCTAATAATAAAGTCAACGAAATTTAAAAATTCGGCAATCGTCTCGAACCGTTTCGCCGAAGACTCGAGCTCGGCCAACATTTCTTTCATAATTTCTCTTTGCATCGTAAGATTTTTCCGTTCATCCGCTTCTATATATTTATCATATACTTTTCGTACTTCTTGAATCGCCTTTACAGGAGCAAGTGCTTTTATCGTGTTCAGGAGCTGAATGCGTTCGCGGATTTGTTTTTTCTGAAAGTCCTTCAATCCAGGATAGTCCAATAAATGGAGCAAGGCATGACTTTCTGGTGTGACCAATTCTTTTCGCATAATAAAATCCAGCGCTTTTTCACGGTTTAAGTATAGCGACGGTAAAATACCGTACACAGCATCCATATTTTTGTTTACGAAAGCGAGGCGTAAATGATCGATGACAGGTTTTATAATTGGATGTTCATAAAACGTATTCGTATCCCCGTAGCGAACAAACGGAATATCCCGTAACACGAGTTCTTCAAAAATGGACCGGCTGTTGCTATTGTTTCGATATAAAACGGCAAAATCCTTCAAGGAGCGACCGCCTTCATTGCAATCAAGCATGATTTGGTCAACAATTTGTTTTGCTTCCTCGTCAGAATCTTGCGGCCGTAAATAAAACGGTGAATGTTCACCCGTTTTGGTAGCTGTTAATGTTTTCGCAAAACGATTTTTATTGAAAACGATAATTTGATTCGCCAGACCAACAATGCTCGTTGTCGAGCGATAATTAATATTTAAGGTAAACCGTTTCGTTTCCGGAAATTGGTCCGGGAAATTTAAGATGATTGAAGAATCAGCCCCGTTGAATTCATAAATCGTCTGATCATCGTCTCCAACGACAAATAAATTATTTTGGGGTGCCGCGAGCATTTTTATCAATTCATATTGAATCGGGTTCGTATCTTGCCATTCATCACAAAGAATGAAGGCAAAACGGTGTTGAAGGTTCTCCAGAAGCGGTTGCTGTTGTTTTAACAAAAGATAAGCATCGAGTAAAATATCATCAAAATCCATATACCCTAATTCTTGTTTTTTATTTTCATAGATTCGTAAAATCGCTTTGATTTCTTTTTCCACCGGAGTTTTTTCCGGCATATTCTCTACAGTGACCATCCTATTTTTATAATGGGATAGAATATCGAGTAAATTTTCCGGGTCATAGTCATCCTTCAACCCCATTTCCTTCAAAATAATTTTTAACATCGTTTGTTTTTGCTTTTCACTGGATAAAATACGGCGCTGCTCGCCTTGCCCGCGCAAAAGTTGTAAAAAAATTGAGTGGTAGGTACCAACGAGCAGTTGGCGAACCATATTTTTCGTTAATCCCGGTAAAGCGGCAATCCGTTCCTTCATTTCTTCCGCAGCTTTTCTTGTAAACGTAAGCAAAAGCATTTGCTCAGGACGGATTTGCTGCACGGATAGTAAATAGCCGGCACGTGATGTTAACACCCTTGTTTTCCCACTACCGGCACCTGCCAGGACAAGAGCAGGACCGGTATAATGCCGTACAGCTTGCAGTTGAGGTTCATTTAAATAAATGCCCATCTTCTCCAGTGCCCGGAAATAATAGGCATCGCGCTCATGATTGGGGACGAGATCGACGGTCGTTGCGGGATTGGCGAGTTTTGCTTCTGCAATTTTCATTTTGGTTGAACCTTGAGGATATTTTGTAAATTGGGGAGAATGATGTTCTAACTGTTGATATGTATTATGTTTTTCCATAAAGGGACACCTTTCTTAATAAAAAAATCAACGACATTTAATATGCCAATTATACCGTTTCCCCCGGTACATGTGAAGGGAGGATGCATCATTTTGATATAAAGTAAGAAGTTGTCTTTAAGAACGAGGTTTCAGAAGAATACAGCTAATTTTTCTGTCTTTTAAATGATTAAAAAATCAGTGAATTCCAATATCTCTATAAATATAAAACACTCACAACCCCCCTTAAACTTAAAGCACTTACAATATCCTGGATTTCGTGAGTGTTTTGTATTCATTCGGTTTAAAACTTACATCTTCGCCTTGCTTAAACATTATAATTACGAATCTCCCTTTTTTCGGAAGAAATTCCTATTCCAGTATAGAAAAAGAATAAGAAGTTACCGCTCGATATTTTTCACCAGGTGCCAAAACAATTGGCGGAAAATGTGAATGATGGACTGCATCGGGATAGCCTTGTGTTTCTAGACAAACACCTAAATATTTTTCGCCTTTTCTTCCTTCTTGAAGAACAAAATCGTTTCCTAATTGATTGGCAGTATACACGATCACACATGGCTGGTTCGTTTCAACTGTTAACTGTCGACCACTTTGTTCATCCACTAAAACAATTTCGCGATTAAACTGCTCATGTAAAATAAATGGATGGTCATAGCCACCGACGAGAATATTTTGTGGATGATTAGAATGTACACCGTCACGAAGTTTTCTCCCCATTCGAAAATCAAAGGGAGTATTAATAACGTTCACTTTTTTACCGGTTGGTAAAAGGTCCGTGTCCAATTCTAAGAAGGCATCACTTTTTAACGTAAGACGATGTGCGAGTATATCCCTGCGGACATGACCCGAAAGGTTAAAATATGTATGATTCGTCATATTAACGATTGTTTTTTGGTCTGACTCACCTTCAATGATCATCACCCATTGGTTATCATTCGTTAACCAGTATAAAACAGATAAATTCAATCTACCCGGATAACCGGCCTCGCCGGCAGGACTTTCGTAAGAAAACCGCATGCCGATCGCATTTTCTTGTTCGACCGGTTGAGCTTGCCAAATCTTTTGATGGAGTCCTTCGCCCCCGTGAAGATGGTTGTTCCCTTCATTCGCCTCTAAAATATAGGTTTTCCCATCTAATGTAAACTGAGCATCTTTAATTCGTCCTGCAACACGGCCGACGATGCAACCAAAATACGTTGGATGGTCGATATATTCTTCCAACGTATTAAAACCGAGGACGACATTTTCAAAGTTCCTATCTTTGTCTGGAACGAGGATTTTTGTCACAATACAACCAAAATTAAGACAGGTCAGCTGCATTCCTTGATCATTTTCTAAAGTATAGGCCGTGACTTTTTCACCATTTATTTGACCGAATTCATTTTCAGAAATATTCATCATGTAGCCCTCCCATTGTTAAGGGTTTAAAATAAGAAATATGAACTTTGCTCTACTGCACATCAGTGCTATTTATCCCGTAAGCAATTTGCTTTATCCACAATCTGATAACGTGTCTATAAACCTTTTGAATGCATTTCTCCCCTGTTCATCCCGCTTAAATACGGCTGCATCCTCGAGTACCCGTAAAAACTTCTTGCCGACTTCTTTCTTAATGATCTCCGTTACATTAGCTTCATCAACTATTCCATAATATTTTGCCAATAGCTCCTCCGCCCACGGTTTATGGTAATCGGCAATCGCATTCGGCTGCTTTAATATATATTTTTTTACTTCCTTTAATTCATCTTTCAATCTTGCCGGTAGCACGGCCAACCCCATCACTTCGATCAGACCAATATTTTCCTTTTTTATATGCTGGACATCGGCGTGCGGATGGAAAATACCGAGGGGATGTTCCTTGCTCGTCCGGTTATTGCGGAGGACGATATCCATTTCAAAAACATTCGCCCTTTTCCTGGCAATCGGTGTGACCGTATTGTGCGGTGTATTACCGGTAAACGCGATGATGTCCACAGCTTTATCCGAATAATATCGCCACTTTTCACTGATCCAATCGGCAGCAGCGACTAATTCCTCTTTATCTCGTGAGCGAAGTCGAATGACAGACAGCGGCCATTTTACGATTGCAAATTTCACATCAGGAAATCGCTCCATCCTAAATTCCCATTCATCTTCTGCCCTGGCCATCGCAAACTCATAACGACCACCTTGATAATGATCGTGCGATAAGATCGAACCACCGACAATCGGTAAATCGGCATTAGAGCCAAGGAAATAATGGGGAAACATCTCGACAAAATCTAGTAATCTTTGATAAGTTTCCCGGGAAATTTGCATATTTCGATGTTCTGCAGATAAAAGGATGCAATGCTCATTGTAATAAGAATAAGGGGAATACTGGAAATACCAAGTTTCCCCCTGTATCGGCAGGCGTATCATCCGGTGGTTGGAACGCGCGGCAAAGCCCAGTCTTCCGGCATATCCCTCATTTTCAATACAAAGGGGGCATGGCGGATACCCATTCTTTTTCTTCAGCTTTTTTTCCATAGCAATTTGTT
Source organism: uncultured Bacillaceae bacterium (assembly GCA_937951955.1). Lineage (GTDB taxonomy): Bacteria > Bacillota > Bacilli > Bacillales > Caldibacillaceae > CALGAD01. The sequence goes on along the minus strand of CALGAD010000023.1, from coordinate 9,205 downwards.
TCGGGTCTTTTTCCGGTTTTGATAAATTTATCGTAATATCTAATTCACCGTATTCGGTTTGCACTTTATATTCAATATTCTTTTTGATCCGGCCCATTTGTATATAATTGCTATGTTTGCTTAATTCGTAAAAATAAGCCGTTGCTGCCTCCGGTGATTGTTTGTATTTATCAAAAAATATTTGATTGATGACCGAAGGATGAGGAATAAAGGAATCCATAATTTTGGCAGCAAAAATTTCTTTTGCATCAAAAAAATCCGCAATGATTCCGCGCTTGCAGGCATATGCCACAATTTGCTCCAGTAGATCAGGGATTACGATATCCGGGTCAGACGGTAACTCATGAACCAAAAAGATATCATTTTTTATTTCTGGAAACTCCTCTAACTGCAGAAGAGCTAAAATCCGATTGCGCACGTATATTTCATCTTCCGGTTGAATCAAATCCCTCTTGATTCCTTCGTTTATTAATCGTTGAATCAAAGTATAAATATCCATTTTTTGCACCCCTACTCTGCATAGCCATCTAGATGTAAACGATGCCTATTCGGACGTTTTAAGAAAATTCAGTCAACTCTTCACAAAATTACCGATAGGCCTCAATTCACCACCTATGATCCGGTAAAATGAATCATTTCATGGGTAGAAAAATCTGTGATTTCCTTCACACCATCCCCAATTGTTACATTGTAAAAGCTTGCTTTATACCCCATTTTTTCTTCATAAATTCGACTTACATTTTCGATAAACAAAGGAACTTTATCCGTTTCCACAATAGCAATCGCACAGCCACCAAAACCGGCACCGGTCATCCTGGCTCCAAGTACCCCTTCTTGTTTCCAGGCGGCTTCGACAATCGTATCTAATTCTTTTCCGGTTACCTCATAATCCTCGCGTAACGAAATATGGGACTCATTTAAATATTGACCAAATTGCCTTAAATCTCCCTTCGCTAACGCTTTTGCAGCAGCCAATGTCCGTTCATTTTCTGAAATGACATGCTGTGCCCGTTTGCGAATAACAGGATTCGAAATGACTGTTCTCAATTCGTCAAATTGCTCGACTGTCACATCCCCTAAATGTTGAATCGTTAAAAATTCCTGTAAAACTTTAAGCGCTTCTTCGCATTCCGCTCTGCGCTCATTGTATTTGGAAGCGGCCAGCTCTCTTTTCTTATTTGTGTTCATGATAACGATACGATATGGATTCAAATTCAGTGGAATATATTCATATTGAAGGGTGTCACAATTTAATAAAAGACTATAGCCTTTTTTTCCTAAGGCAATCGCGAACTGGTCCATAATTCCGCTATTCACACCGATAAATTTATTTTCCACTTTTTGACCAAGCTTCGCCAATTCTCTCCGGTCAATCGTCAAATCAAAAAGTTTTTCTAACATCACGCCGGTTACTATTTCAATGGAGGCCGAAGAGGACAGACCGGCACCACTCGGAATATTTCCGTAATAAAATATATCCGCACCGGTATTAATCGAATAGCCAGCTTCAATTAAATAACGGATCATCCCTTTAGGATAGTTCGCCCAGTTGTGCTCTTGTTTATAGTCCAGTTCATCAAGACGAAATTCAATAATCCCCTTATCCTGAAAGTTAGCCGAATACAACCGGAAAAGACGATCGTCTCTTTTTCTAGCCAAACAATATGTGCCTCGATCAATCGCACATGGAAAGACATGCCCACCATTGTAATCTGTATGTTCACCAATTATATTAATTCTTCCAGGAGCAAAAAAGAGCCGGAATTCATCAGAACGATAAATTTGCTTAAACAAATCTATCAAGCTCTTTACCTTCATATTTTTAACTCCTCTAATCTTCATATTTTTCGCACGGACACTTTTCCTCCAGATTTCAACGCAAATTCCATTAAACAAAGTTTGTATTTCTACACCTGATTTTTGAGAAGATTTAAGTCCAAGAACGAACAATTCTTGGACTCATTTTCGTTTAAAGATTTTTTTATCAAATACGGACCGTACCTGTCTTGTAAAAAATTTTACAAAACCTTCAAGCATTATCCCTTCACCGAACCAGCAAGTAATCCGCGCACAAAATATTTCCCCAAGAAAATATAAACGAGCAACGTTGGCATCGCCGCAATCAAGGCACCGGCCATCTGCACGTTCCATGCAACGATTTGGCTGCCTGATAAATTTTGCAGAGCAACCATGATTGGCTGTTTATCCGATTGGGTAATCGTCACCGCAAATAAAAATTCATTCCAGATATTCGTAAACTGCCAGATGCCAACCACCACAAATCCCGATACGGAAAGGGGTAAAATAATGTAACGGAAAATCTGCAAAAAGCCAGCTCCATCGATTTTCGCCGCTTCCAGTAATTCATCGGGAATATTGGCATAAAAGTTGCGGAACATTAACGTCGTTATCGGCAAGCCATATACAACATGGACAAGGATCAAGCCCGGGATCGTGTTATACAGTTCAATATCTCGCAGGAACTGAATTAACGGAATTAAGATGCTTTGATAAGGGATAAACATGCCAAACAACAATAAAGTAAAGATAAAATCCGCTCCCTTAAATTTCCATTTCGACAACACATAACCATTCATCGCACCTAATAGGGCGCTTAAAATCGTTGCAGGGACGACCAGGTAAACAGAATTCATGAAGTTCGGGGCCAGTTTACTAAACGCCTCCGCATAACTAGAGAAATCGATGGAAGGAGGCAAATGCCACATCGTTTCCAGTGAGATGTTTCCCAGGGGTTTGAGGCTTGTAACAAGCATGACATATACCGGCATCAGGAAAAATAAACTGATAGTGATTAAAACGATGTATAAAACCGTCTTTTTCAACCTCATGACCGGCATTATCTCCCCTCCCTTCTTGAATTCCAGAGATACGGCAAGATAAAGATTGCTACCATAAGCAGCATGATAATCGCGATGGCTGCACCATTGGCATAATAGTTCCCTCTAAAGGTCGTTTCAAACATGTAAACGCCAGGCATATCGGTAACGAAATTGGCGCCAGGTCCGGTCATGGCATAAATTAAATCAAATATTTTCAACGAAATATGGGCCATCATAATGACGATGCTCATCGTAATCGGTTTAAGCTGGGGAATAATCACTTTCCAGTACAGTTGAAATTCAGAACAGCCATCGATCCGGGCCGCCTCGCGAATCTCATCATCAATATTTCGCAGTCCGGCCAAATACATCGCCAGAGCAAAACCGGTCATTTGCCAAACAGCAGCAATAACGACAGAAATAATCGCCACAGGTAAACCAAATTCGATCTTCCCGAGTTCAAAGCCAGCAATAATGGATGTATCCGTATACCATTTCGGTTCCAGGCCAACATGTTTCAGCAATAAATTTACACCCGTCGATGGGTTTAACAACCATTGCCAGACCACGCCCGTTACGACAAACGATAATGCCATCGGAAAAAAGAATATATTCCGGAATAGGGACTCTCCCCGGACCATCTTCTGATCGAGCAAAATCGCCAGTACGAGTCCAAGAATCAAGACAACACTGATAAACAAAATCGTAAAAAATAAATTATTTCTTAAATCCGCCTGAAAACGAAAGTCTTGAAAAAGGAAAATATAATTTTTTAAGCCTGCAAAAGAAAAATCAGGAACGACCGTATTCCAATTGCTTAAGGAAACATAACCCGTCCAGCCGATAAATCCGTAAACAAAAATCAAAATTAATATGATGGAAGGCATTAAAAAACCGATAGCGAGCCAATGGTCTTTCGTTAAGACTTTTTTCTTTTTTTTACTGATCGTTACCTCAGATGAGAGATTCGTTTCACTTGCAGGTTCCACACAATGCACCTCCTGGATGGAAACTGTTAATAAAAGAGGGGGCTTTCCCCCTCTTTTATTTATAGATCAGTTGCAGCTGCTTTCAGGGCCTCGATAAATTGCTCGACATCTTGCTGGGTAACAAAAATGTTAATTGCCTGGTTAAAGCGAGTGAGGAACCCTTCCGGAGCTGCCGAGCCATGAGCAAGAGATGGTGCGAGTGCGTCATTTTGGAAGTCTTCCATTGTATCTTGACCGTATTCATCATATTTGGATTTATCCGCATCCACTCTAGCCGGAATCGAACCTTTTAACGGGTTAAAGACGTCCTGACCTTCAACAGAACCGAGAACACTTAAAAACTTCTTCACATCATCCGGATTCTCGATACCCTTGGGCAGACCGAAAGTATCGGTAACGACCATAAACATGCCTTCTGTTTCTGGTGTCGTTACATATCCAAAGTCTTCATTGACTGTAAGACCTAAGTCATTGACAAAATATCCCTTCGCCCAGTCGCCCATAATATTCATCGCTGCTTCACCGTTGGCAACTAATTGTGAAGCGTCCTGCCAATTTCGCGAACTATGATCATCGTTAATATAGGCTAACATCTGTTTAAAGATTTCGGCGGATTCGACAACTCGCTCATCATCGAAAGGAACTTCTCCGGTCCAGAGTTTGCCATAATCTTCCGGACCTAATTTAGCGAGTAAAATATTTTCAAATACATGGGTAGCTGTCCACGGTTCTTTATCACCTAACGCTAACGGTGTAACGCCTGCTTCTTTTAATGCTTCAGCTACTTCGAAAAACTCATCGAATGTTGTTGGCGGTGTCAAACCGTGTTCTTCAAAAATTTTCTTGTTATACCATAAAACATTACTGCGGTGAATGTTCACCGGCACCGAGTAAATATGCCCTTCATAGCTAACGAGTTCAATTAAGGCTTCCGGGAATTTATCCATCCATCCCTCTTCTTCGTATAAATCATCGAGTGGCTCCATTTTTCCAGCGGCAACCCAGCTATCATTCAATTCTGCACCACCATGAACCTGGAAAGTGGCCGGTGGATCATTTCCTTGCATCCGGCTGGCAAGAACGGCTTTAGCGTTCGTACCCGCTCCTCCGGCAACGGCTGCATTTTCAACTTCGATGTCCGGATATTTTTCCTGGAATAATTCAAGAAGGGCGAGTAGACCATCTTCTTCACCAGCACCCGTCCACCAGCTAAAAATTTCCAATTTGGCGGAACTGGAGGAACCTTCACTACTTCCATTCGTTTCTTCGCTCGTTCCGGTCGTTTCTTCACTGCCATTACCGCCGGAACAGGCAATTAAAACGAGCATACTAAATAAAATGAAAACACCCGTTAATAACCGTTTCAAAATTCTCCCCCCCATTATTATTGTTATCGCTTACAACTATGATTATAAGAAAGGTTGGTAGATTCAAAGGGATCAGTTTTCTTCACATTTTTTAAAAAATCTTCACTTTTTTAAGATGGCTTTTTGATAATCCCGGGGCGGCATATTCGTATATTTTTTAAACACCCGGCTAAAATAATTCGGATCTTTATACCCCACCATAAAACATATTTCCTTGATGCTATATTTTTGGCTGCGAAGTAGTTCCATCGCTTTTTCCATGCGGATTTTCGTTACATATTCAATAAAGGATTGGCCCGTTTCGATTTTAAACAAGGAGCTTAAATAAGGAGGACTCAAATTGATTTTTTCTGCGACCTCCTCCAAAGTGATCGGTCGACCGTAATTGTTCAGGATATATTCTTTTGCCCGGTGGACATAGCGATTTGATTGAAAGTAATTTTGCAATTCCAAACAGACTCTCCTGAAGAAGCTTTCCCAATCCGGCATAGAATCGATGTTGCGTATATTAACATGATCAATATTTAAACCTGTATCTGCCAGATCAGTCCGTATCCGGAACAATAACTCTTGTAAAACTTCCGTTCCCATATTTTCTATAAGCTCTTGTAAAAACATAAACGCCTGCTTTGGATGATTGTTTAACAGCTGGTTCATGATCGACTGTTGCCACTGCTCTAGTGATTTTCCTTCCGGATATGAAAATCCGTAACGGGCATGCGCATGTTCTTTCAATTGTTCTAATGCCCGGAGCGCTTCTTGATAAGATTTGGGAAAGTCCTCTAGTTGGGAGTATTGATTGCCCATCCCAATCCAGAGCTTTCGTTGATTGGCCAGGTAAACTCTTCGCGCCATGGTCAACATGTCTGCTTTATCCAGCTTCTTTTGCGTTAAAAGAAAGACAATCACCTGATGATTTTGTTTTTCTATAATCGCTTCCGCATCAAGCCATTGTTGCACATTCAAATGAACCGGTTCTCTGTTTTCCTTTTCCGGCAATTCAATAGCTAAGAAAAAACCGTGTTGATAATCAGGAAATAGTTCCTCATATAAACTTTTTGTTTTCTCATCGACGTTATACTCGATGACTTCCCGCAGGAGAAATTGTTTTGCCAATTCGCGAGATTCTTTCTCCCTTTTTTCCCGCTTACGTTCTTCTTTAATTTCATGATAGACGCGCAAAATAGCCTGGATCGTTTCCTCCTTCGCTGCCGGTTTTAAAATATATTCCTTGACACCTTCTTTCATCGCCCGCTTCGCGTATTCAAACGAATCGTAAGCTGACAGAATAATAAATTTTACCTTTTGATTAAACGCGCGAATTTTTTCAATCGCCTGCAACCCATCTAATCCCGGCATTTTGATATCCATAAAAATAATATCCGGTTGATGGATCATCGTTAATTCCACAGCTCTCCTGCCGTTTTCCGCCTCTATCACAGTAAAGGAAGTTCCAAACGTTGTTTCGATAAACTTTCGCATCACTTTTCGTTCAATCATCTCATCTTCGGCAATTAATATTTTCACTTCCATATTCCATCACTCCTGCACTTGCGCTTCTTTTGGCAAGATCAGCCGCACCGTCGTCCCTTTTCCTTTTTCCGAATCGATCGATAGAACATCTGCTTTATCGAAAAATAATTGCAGACGCCTCGTCACATTTTTTAATCCAATGGCGGTCGTATGTCCCGTATGGTTTTCTTGATTTTCTCGTTCAAATAGTTTTGTGAGGACTTTTTGATCGATCCCTGCTCCATTGTCCACAACTTCAACAATGACGTTTTCCGCTTGCGGATAAATATTCAGACTGATTTTCCCGCCCTCTTCCATATTTTCAACACCGTGAATAAAAGCATTTTCCACTAATGGCTGGATGATTAACCGCGGCACCTTAATATCGAGACAACTGTTATCGATATTCATGGTAAAAGATATCCGATCAGCAAAACGGACACGCTGAATGATGAAATAATCATGGACAGCTTTAACTTCATCCCGCAAATATACGGATTTTTGAATATCTCCTAAACTGTAACGAAACAGGGAGGATAGCGATTCAATTAATTTTGTTGTCATTTGTGCTTCCTCTAAATAAGCCATGCGGGATATCGTGTTCAGCGTATTGAAGAAAAAATGTGGATTGATCTGGTTTTGCAAATGACGCAGTTCCAGTTCTTTTAATAATTGTTCTTGCTCTGACTTCCTTTGAATCTCTTTAATTAATAAGCGAATATTTCCCCGCATCTGATTAAACGTATCACCCAGTAGTTTTAATTCATCATTGGAGTGGATATAAACGTCTTCTCCTTCTAAATTCCCTGCAGAAATCTCTTTAGCTACTTTTGTTAAATCTTGAATCGGTTCATTAATGCCCCTGGAAAACCAGAGTGCAAAAATTATCGCTAGAAGCAAAGAAGTGATAAACAAAAAGATGATAAAGTTCGTAAAGGAAACATTTCGCTGATTCATATTTTGATAAAAGTTTTGATACTCCGTTAACTCGACATCTATTAAATCAATCGTTGTATCTTTTATGTAAAACGTCGTATTTTGCGCCTCTTGTAAATGGGTTGTATAGCGATCAATATCGCCCCGTAATGCGAAACCAATAACAAGTTCGCTCTGTTGAATTAATGTATCGATCATATTTTCATATTTTTTGATTTGATAAGGATCAGCGCCGATCATTTTATTTTCAAGCCGTTCAGTCTCATTCACCAAATCCTTGCGAATATTCTGAAATTCAACAACGTACTTTACTTCTCTTTCTTCTAAAAAAATATTTACTGTTTCAAACAGCTGGTTTGTTAATCGGGAAATTTGATTTAATGCGAGCAGACTTTCATAACCGTCATGATACTCTTTTACCAGTCTCGTACTGCTGAAATAAATACTGATGGAAACCATATTAAACAGAAGGACGAATACGGAAAAATAGGCGAGCAGTTTACTGCGGATCGTCTTCATCAACACCGATTCCCTTCCATGTTTGTAAAAACTGTTCGATATCATCTTTGCGAATAATTCCTACTTCCGTATATTGAAACCGTTCCGGATATCCGCCGCGATTGATTTCCACCAATGTTTCTACCGCTAAGTATCCCATTTGGTATGGGTACTGCACAACAATGGCATCAATTTCCCCATTTTCTAACAACTCCAGTGTATCCGGCAGAGCATCAAATGTAATAATATAAGGATTGGATAACGGATACAGGGTGCGGTATACTTCAGCTATCCCGATACCATCGAGCGCACTCGTTCCATAAAAAGCGGTAATGCGCGGATTTTCTTTTAATAAATCATAAGTCGCTTGAGCCGCTCCCGCCTTCGTAATCTTTGATTCTTCAATACCGACGATGTGAATCCGTTCTTCTTCAGCAATGGCATCTTGAAAACCTTGAATCCGTAACTTTTGATGGGTAGCATCTTTCCTCCCGGTAACGATCCCAACATATTGCGGCCCCTTTGTATCGGCAATTAGTGCTTTTCCTGCTAGATAACCAGCTTGATAGTTATCTGAACCGATGTAACTCTTCCTTCTTGATTTTTCTGCATCCGTGTCTACCGTTATCACGGCAATTCCTTGATCAAGTGCCTTATTGATGATCGGCACAAATAAATCTTCATTGAGACCCTGTACCATAATCCCGTCGACTTTCGATGCGATAGCTTTTTCAATTGCCTGGATATGCTCATCAATGTTAGTTCGAATGGGCCCGTAATATTCCAGGTAGACGTTATATTTTTCCGCTGCATCCCTGGCTCCTTTTTCCACGGTGCGCCAGTACTCGTTATCGATTTTTTCCGGAATTAAAACAAAATGAAACGCATAATCTTGATTGTCTGTTTGTAGCGGTGGAATATAAAAGGCCTTTGTTCCGTAATAGATCATAAGAATGAATGCAAGGATAAATAATCCCCCTAAAAACAGTATCCCGATCCTGTTTTTCATGGAATCGCTCCTTTTATAAAAAACGGAGTTGTCCAATTTTGTTATGTAGAAAAC
>CALGAD010000022.1 GCA_937951955.1 uncultured Bacillaceae bacterium | reverse complement strand
ATGAACCTACATAAATTGGTGGCCAAACAATACATTTTTAGTTTGCCATAAACATGTCTGCTAATGTATTATGGAAATAAAAGAACAAAAATATAGGATAATCATGGGAGATGATTAGTTTGCTAATCCATAAAATTGATGATGAAGTGCAATTAAGAATGTTTTATGAAAATGATGCAGAAGAATTTTTCAATTTAATTATGGAGTCAAAATCCTATTTAAAAGAATGGCTTGGTTGGGTCGATCATACTAAAACTATTGCAGATACTGCCCAATTTATTAAATCCGGGCATACTGAACTAATAGAAAATGGAGGATATCCAACGTCATTTGCCATTATCTATAAAGGGAAGATCGCCGGTACGATAGGTTTTAATGAAATCGATAAGAAAAACAAAAAAGGATTCATCGGCTATTGGTTGGGTGAAAAATTCCAAGGAAAAGGTATCATGTCTCGAGCATTTAAAAGTGTCGTTGATTATGGATTTAAAGAACTTAAGTTAAATAGGATTCAAGTGAATGTTGCCGTCGACAATCACAAGAGTCGCGCCATTCCTGAACGTTTTGGATTTAAGAAAGAAGGGATGATTAGACAAGCGGAATGGTTATACGACCATTATGTCGATCACATTATTTACGGTCTTTTAGCTAGGGAGTGGAAGTCATTTTAGTACTTCTTAATCAACAAACAGGGCTTTCAAGAAAGAGCTGAAACATGCAAGCAGTTCCAGAGGGTATCCTGAATATTTTTTGGTTACTGTAATTAAACATAATTGATACTCATGATCAGAAGTTAACAATTCTTCCAAACAGAGGCAGAAGGTTCAAACCATGATACCATTTAAACATGAAGAAATGTGATTCATAAAATTGAGAGATTACTTGATCTTATTTGAATGAAAAGATACTATTTGCAATTTTTTCTTTAAGCAGGGCTAGTGCACGGACAGCCTCTTTTTTTAACCAGAAGGGTACTTATATTTCAGACTGTTAAATTCAAATTCTTCCCGGTCAACTATTTTCTAACTTTTGTTCCTTTTTATAAATTAAATTATTTATTCTAAATAAGCGAGTGAAAAGCACTTTGCCTGTAAAGTCAGCTCGAATACTTGTCTGTTAAAATATTTTCAGGAAAGTGTGCGTAATTAAAGGGGTTATAAATATGATCAAAATAATAAAAATCACAGGTATTTCAGATACGTATCCTGAAGAAATCGAAGGAACCTACGAATGGTACGCCGCAAAGGAACCAGGGCATGATTTTTGTGATTTATATGAAGCCGAATATATTTATGAAAAAACGGGATTCTTTAAAGGCTTGAATTATCACTTAATTCATTACCCGGATGGTGAAGTCCATTCCCCATTTCAGCTGCAAGAAAATGTTTATGTGGACAAGCCCGTCTGGAATGACGGAGTGTTAAATTTTCTAGTTGTTGATTTTCGTGCCCAACTCATTAAAATCACAGCATACACACCGATCACTAGGAAATTAGAAACGATTGCTGAGTTAGCTTTATCAGAAGTTGAAGATTGTTATAACCTTATGCTCGAGACGACCCCACTTACTCTCGGCAGAAGTGGTCATGACGGTTTTTACGAAATCGTTTGGCCGGAAAAAAAGAAAATTGCCATTGGCAAGAATGAGACCATATTATTTCGGGATGGCGATCGTCTCTATTTCTCCGAATGGTATGAAGATCCGGACTATCATGAAACTGTAGTCGTTCGAGATATTCATACAGGGAAAATTATAGAAAAAAGTAAAGGTTATTTACTGAGACTGCCTAATAATGTGTATTGGAAAACTTGATTAATAACGGATATACTATATTTAGAAAATTTACCGATTTTCAAAACATCATCTGGAGCGGATGAATAGAAAGGGAAAACAAGGGGGTATTCGTCTCGTGCGAACTGCAGTTAAAGTGGGATTATCAATCGCGCTCTGTTTATATCTGTTCGTTCTCTCAAAACTACTTTTATTCAAGTACTTTACCATTCAACAGATTATGAATCATTTAACATTTAATTTTGAAAGCTATCCCTGGCTAGGTAATCACAATTTTATCCCGTTTAAGACGATTGCATATTATTTGTTCCTGGCCAATGATATCAATTTCATTATTCGCCTTGAAAATTTGCTGGGAAATATAATCGCGTTCATCCCGTTTGGCTTTTTCCTTCCACTGTTGTCCAAAAAGTTTCATAGTTTCAAAATGGTTGCACTCGCAACATTTTGTTTAAGTTTGACGTTTGAACTGATACAACTCATTTTCCGATTTGGAAGTTTTGATGTGGATGATTTGATTTTAAATACCGTTGGCGGAATGATCGGTTACATACCCGTTAAAGTTGTAAGCAGATACGTTAGACGTAGACGTGAAGAGCAAAAGCGTACGTTGGGTTAATTTTGACAGTTTGTGTGAATTTTACTGCTATCGTTAGATGAATGACATAAGTTCCTTTAAAAGGATGAAAAGAAATGCTTATTTAAAATTTGTTTTCAAAAAATCCTTTGTAAAAGAGTGAAAGAAGTTTATCCTGAAGATTTGCTCGAAAAAGTAGTGAAAATGCTAAATGAAAAGTCAAAATCCAAATTATTAGACATCACACAAGACAGCCCATCTATCAACATTTAGTAGGTGGGCTGTTTCCTTTTATTTATATGTTCTTACTTGTGGTGGCGTAAAATTCGCAATGAATTCTTCGATCTCTGTAAAAGAATCGGTAAATAACATGGCCTTTTTATCGGCTTCAGCCATAAATCCGTTTTTTACCATTCCATCATAAAATTCTCTTAATTTATCGTAGTAACCGTCTATGTTAAATAATATACATGGATTTTGATGCTGTCCAATTCGTGCCCATGAAATCGCTTCTGAAATTTCCTCCAATGTCCCCGGACCACCTGGCAAGGCAATATAACAATCTCCTAATTCAATCATTTTATTTTTGCGTTCTGACATCGAATTCACGATTTCCAAACGCGTTAAATTGGGATGACTGAGCTCTCGATCTACTAAAAACGTCGGAATGATGCCGATGACTTTTCCGTTGTGTAGTAACACTTCATCCGCAAGAACGCCCATTAATCCGGCCTTTCCTCCACCGTAAACTAACGTATGCCCATTCCTGGCAATCCACCGGCCAAGGGATTTTGCGGCCTCGATAAATCCGTCGTTATGTCCTAAACTTGCACCACAATATACTACAATGTTCATATTCTCCCACCCTTAATGAAATGCTATTATCATTATAGAGGATGAGGGGGTGGGTTGCATTGAATATTTTTGACTATCAAAAGTGGATTACCGATTTTTATAAACAGCGTGGCTGGTACGAATTCAGTCCGTTTATCCGTGTCAATTTTCTAATGGAGGAAGTTGGTGAAGTATCAAAAGCTATTCGTACCATTGAAATTGGCCGTGATCGTCCAGATGAAGTGCCATTAACAAGGGAACAACAAATTGAAAACTTAAAAGAAGAACTTGGTGATGTGTTAGATAATGTATTCATTTTAGCTGATAAGTACAATATTAATCTGACAGAAATTATGGAAAGCCATAAAGAAAAACTGACAAATCGCTATAAGTAATGCGGAAGCATGCATTCATTTGCACGGAGTTTGCTAAAAAGCTGGAAAGGAAAAATCCTCCATGGCAAAATTCCTGCCCGGGAGGATTTTCAACATTGATTTATGTGATTATATCTTCATTGTTTGTCGAAAATTAATTTTTAACTGGTCTTAGCCCGCTTATATAGACTATATAAACCAATGTCAGAGGAATTACACTCATATTTTTTAAAAAGTATATGCAAGCATTATACAGAGCATTGGAATCGGTTGATTGTATGCCTATTAATCCAGCGTTCGAACTGAAAAGCCAGCTGAGTAGCATGATGAATAAATTCCCTACACCATATAATAAGACGAAGAAGACAATGATTTGCGCAAAAAAGCCGTAGGGCCAATTTTTTTGAAATTGGATAGAGGCTGAATGTCCAAGTTTATCCCAAAAGTTTTTATCTCTAAGGTCATTTATTTTACTCTTGGTCATCATGATAATAATCAATACGAAGAGAAAACATCTTGTGATGAATACAATCCCCTCTAACCAAAATGGTGCAGCGGGATTCAACATTTGAATTGCGCGAATCACCGAAGGGATGAGAGAAACGCATAGTAGGGATATATGACTGTAAAAAAATTTAATACTCGTTAGGAGAGTTTCCATTCCAATTTTGCTATAGCGCAAGACTTCAGAACGCTTCATAAAATCTTGTCCTTTCTATTCAAATGTAGTAATTTCTAAAATACACGAATCGTTTTTCGGTTATATAAAATGTGATAAGGTATATTGTATTAAAAACCAAACTGGAAGGAGATTTCGTATACTGAGATGAACGATCGTTTTGATTCAACAAATGATGAAAAACTCCGAGAAGTCGTTGTAGGTGAGCTTAAGCCTCACAATGCCCAGATCACACTTCTTGATTATGATCCGAAATGGCCCGAGTTATTCGAGCGCGAGGCAAAAAGAATTTACTCCATCCTGGGTGATAAAGTACTCCAATTAGAACATGTTGGCTCAACTTCTGTACCAGGTCTATGTGCAAAGCCAATTATTGATATGCTGCTCGTCGTGAAAGACTCTACCGATGAAAGTGCCTATGTACCTGATTTGGAGAATTCCAGGTACGTTTTGCGTATTCGGGAGACGAATTGGTATGAACACCGGCTTTTTAAAGGTCCGGATACAGATATCAATTTACACGTATTTAGTAGAGGTTGTCCAGAAATTGAACGGATGCTGCGATTTCGCGATTGGTTAAAGAACAATCGTGATGATCGTGATAAATATGCCAGGGTGAAACGTGATCTGGCAAAACAGCAATGGAAATACGTTCAGGACTATGCGGATGCCAAAAGTGCAATTGTACAGGAAATCATGGAGAGAGCGAACACTTTTTATGAAAACAAAGAGTAAACGGTACTGATTTTTGTTTTAATAGTGCTGTGGGATGATTTCAACCAGGTGATCCTAAAATATTGATAAATCTAATAATACAATTTTCTCTTCGACGAATCTATGATTAACATGAGGTGACATGATGCTATTCCTAACATTCTTTTTACTTTTCATTGTTGTGGGTTATCCAATCTGGGATTATTTTTACATGAAAAAGATTAATAGCAATCAATTTGTTAGATGGAGATTATACAGTGAAATCATGTTTGTGCAATGGGGATTGGTCATTATATTATTGATCTTTTGGTCTTCGACTGATCGAAAAATTCATGATTTATTTATCTATACAGAACCCTTTTTAAAATTCGATACTGAAACGCTTGTTTCTGCCGCTATAGGAGTAATAGTTAGTATCGTGATCATCGCTTTAATCTTTCGCTTTTCAAAATCAGCGAAAGAAAAGGTATCCGAGGCACATCAAGATGAAAGTATTCAATTTTTAATACCTAAAACACCCGTGGAACGTTTTTTGTTTTTTTGGGTCTCCGTTACGGCAGGTGTCTGTGAGGAGATCATTTTTCGCGGATTAATGTTGTATTATTTTAGCCATCTTCCCTTTGATCTTTCCATTTTTGCTATTGGTTTAATTTCCAGTCTGTTATTTGGTATTGTCCATTTATATCAAGGCTGGAAAGGTGTTTTACAAACCGCCTACTTGGGAGCGATTTTATTTTTCCTATATGTGGGAACAGGAACGTTATGGGTACCTATTGTCCTTCACTTCTTAATTGATGTGAAGTTTGTTTTTTTACCGAATAAGGAGTCTGTATAAAATTAGAATGCTTGAAGCAAGATTATTTCACGTGTTTCACTAGAGATGGTGATTTTATTAACCAATCTTAACAAACAAATTGAATCACTTTCTGTATAAGTAAGTTTGTCCAGATTTTCTCCTTCGTTATGAATCTTTTTTGTTTTTTTGAAAAAACATACGTTGTAAAATGTTGTTGGAAAATTTCAAAAGTAACTTTAAAATAACCTTAACTAGTATAGTATGGAGGTGTTGTTTAACGTTTAAAAGTTTTTGTTTTGTGACCAGAATTTTTCTTAGTATGAACAGGACGTTTGTTTGCTTCTACTTTCAGCAATTCATCACAGATCCAACAGGACAATAATTGATAGAAAAAATAGCTGAAAAAGTATGGGTATTAAAAGGACGCGGATGGTATATTTGTTTCATGTTGTTGATGTAATAAGAGA
This sequence comes from uncultured Bacillaceae bacterium, assembly GCA_937951955.1. Lineage (GTDB taxonomy): Bacteria > Bacillota > Bacilli > Bacillales > Caldibacillaceae > CALGAD01. The sequence continues at coordinate 449 of CALGAD010000022.1, read as the reverse complement.
ATTATTGTCATTTTAAGGAGAGCTTTTATGAGAAAGATCGGGTTTATTATTCTCTCCATAGGCTTGGTTGCCTTAGCAATTATGTGTGGTATAGCAAAGTTAATTATGCATGTGGATTCACTAAATGGTGAATATAATACGAATTGGATCACGTATGTTGAGTATGAATTATTATTAATAGCTTTTGTAATGATACTGGGGATATTTTTGGGGTTTACAAATAAAAAAGGATAAACTATAAAGAATTTTCAACGCAGTTCCATAACGTTATCATGTCAACAAGTCAAGTGGGGTACCATTTGACTTTTTTAGATTTCATTGATGCTACCTTTCAACTATCAACGAAGCTCTCTGCAAAAGGTAAAAGTTCGCCAAAATTGTATATCGAGATTAAAAAGTCATGAATACAAATCGATACAAAAACAACGACATTTATCAATTTTAGAAAA
>CALGAD010000021.1 GCA_937951955.1 uncultured Bacillaceae bacterium | reverse complement strand
AATTCCTTTCTCGTGACAAATAATTTTAATGTAATCGATGCTTAAGAAACTGTATATATAGTAGACAACACAAATACGTTCTTATGGATACCGCATGAAAAATATTCCGAACGTGAGAAGGGGAAAATGAGAAAAGAAACGTTCAGCAATTAACAAGAAAACGATAAAAAATCGGTAATTTTTGGTAGAATGGAAATAATTAATACAAAATTATGAGATCGAAGGGATCGTGATGAATGTTATCCATTGTTGAAAATATAAAAGAAGCAGTTTACTCGATATTTCCCGTCTTTATCGTGATTTTAATTCTCGCTTTCACGATTACGCCACTTCAATCTGCGACCATTGCTGTCTTTGTCGTCGGAACGATTCTCATGATAATCGGTATGCCTCTCTTTTTACTCGGAGTGGATATTTCTATTTCCCCCATGGGCGAGCAAATTAGTAGGGTGTTAACGAAAAGCAACAAGCTATGGTTGATTTTACTCGGTGGTTGCGGATTTGGTTTTATTGTGACCGTTGCGGAACCGGATTTACATATTCTTGCCAATCAAGTAAATGCAGTGACCGCGGGGAAGTTTAATTCGCTACTCATGATTGTGTTCGTTTCCCTCGGTGTTGGCGTGATGATTTCTGTCGCCTTGCTGAGGATCATTAAAAATATCCAGCTAAATCAGCTATTCTTGATTATTTATGGCACGATTTTCGTGCTCGGTATTTTTACGCAACCGGATTTCTTGGCTATTGCTTTTGATGCTTCCGGTTCCACGACCGGTGCCATTTCCGTTCCCTTTATCCTCGCTCTTTCCGTGAGTATTGCTTCCATGACACGCAGCAATGAACGGGAACAAAATGACGGATTCGGTATGCTCGGTATTTCTTCTACGGGTGCGATTTTAGCCGTTATGTTTCAGGGGGCAATTACCGGAACGGGACCACTGGAAGGAAGTCTACCGCAAGAAGAGATGATGACAGGAAGTGTGTGGAGTATTTATCTTCATAGCTTTCCCCAGTATGCAAAGGAAACGCTCATTGCCTTGCTGCCGATTTTAATCATTTATTTAATTGTAAATTTCTTCTGGATTAAAGTCCCCCGAAGATGGTTGAAACGGATTTTAATCGGTTCGCTTTATACGTATGTCGGTTTAGTTTTATTTTTAACGGGAGTGAATACTGGTTTTATTGAGACAAGTCGAATTGTCGGTTATCAATTGGCCTCGCTTAATATGCCCTGGCTAGTCGTGTTAGTCGGCATGCTTTTTGGCGTGATTACCATTCCGGCGGAACCTTCCGTCCACGTTTTAACGAAGCAGATTGAGGATGAAACAGCCGGGTCGATTCGTTCAGGCATTGTCCTATTTACACTATGTATAGGTGTTGCGGTGGCTGTTGGTTTTTCTATATTAAGAATCATTTTTTCTGAACTACAATTGTGGCATATACTTTTGCCAAGTGTTGCTTTGGCTCTCGTTCTATCCTTTATCGTACCGGATATCTTTGTCGGGATTGCCTTTGATTCGGGAGGAGTTGCTGCGGGAACGATGACGGCTGCTTTTATTTTACCTTTTGCTCAAGGGGCTGCCGAATATATCCCCGGAGCGGATGTCGTTTTAGACGGTTTTGGTGTGATCGCCCTTGTTTCGATCACACCGCTAGTTGCCTTACAAATATTAGGCTTCGTTTATCAATTAAAAGCACGTGAAGAACGGGAAAACGAACTGGAGGAGGTGGATGAAGCATAATGTTTTTACAAGATCAGCCGTATAGTTTATTAACTGTTATCGTCAATCGCGGGAAAGGAAGTAAAGTTTTACGCTTTGTCAGTAAATTAGGAGTAACGAGGGCTAGCTGCTTGCTAGGAAAAGGTACGATTAAAAACAGGACATTAGATCTGATTGAAATGGACGAGGTGAATAAGGAAGTTATTTTAATTATTGTTCCGTCGGATCGGGAAAATGAAATTTTAGACAAATTGAATGGCAAATTTCACTTCGATAAGCCTCATCACGGCATCGCGTTCACCATGTCGTTAGCGGGCATTCTGAATGTAAGAAAAGGTTCATCACTCCGCTGGATTAGTAGTAAAGAAGCGATCCGTAATTATCAAGATTCTGATCAAACATTAGTTTTCCTAGTCGTTAATAAAGGAATGGCAGAAAATATCATTGAAATCAGTCAGGATGCCGGCTTTTATGGCGGGACGATCATCAAGGCACGGGGGGCGGCCAGTGAATTTGATATCGTTCTCGATATGATCGTTGAACCGGAGAAAGAAGCGGTACTGATGATAACGAAACGTCACCGCGTAAACGAGCTCGTTCACCTATTAGATGAAGAATTGAATTTCAAAAAAAGCAATACAGGGTTGATTGTGATGGCGGATATTAATCAAACGATAGGACTTTTTGAAGAAGAGCGGTAAGGGGGCATGAAAAATGAAGCTATTGATGAGTGTGGTCATCGTTCCGTTTGGAGAAGCGAAATATGTGGTAGCGGCAGCCAATGATGCGGGGGCGAAGGGGGCGACGATATTACATGCACGGGGCATGGAAAATCCGAAAAAAGAGGGGCTATTTCATCTACATATCGAACCCGAACAGGAAATTGTTCTGATTGTAGCAACAAAAGAAGTCACAAGTGCCCTTGGCGAAAAAATTACAAAACAATATCGAAAGACTTTACGCAATGCTGCTGTCTATGTTCTACCGGTTAACGGCATGGAGGATTACGTCGGGTAAAAGGAAAAAGGGTGTTCTAAACATTTGTTCAGAACACCCTTTTCTTATAGGACATACAGGAAGATACAAAGGAAATGGGCAAGGCTACCGAGTAAAATAAAGATGTGGAAAATTTCGTGATGTCCAAAATGCTTAAAGTCGAGAGAGCGTGGTTTGAAGCCGTAAATCAGTCCTCCGATTGTATACAAGATTCCGCCGGCAACTAATAAAGTAATTCCATTTGCGGGAAGGTTTTGCGACAGTGGTGAGATGACAAATATGGCAAGCCAGCCCATGCCGATATAAAGGAAAGTGGAAAGCCAGCGGGGACAGTGAAACCAGACCAATTTAAAAATGACTCCAGCTATAGCAATAGTTGTGACGATAGAAAATAATGTGAAGCCTGTGGCTCCTTTTAATGTAATTAAACAGAAAGGGGCATACGTTCCGGCAATTAATACGTAAATCATCGCATGATCGAATTTTCTCAGGAAATAGATGACTTTTTCATGAGCTTTCACCCCGTGATAAAGGGAGGAAGCACTGTATAACAAAATTAAACTGATACCAAAAATCGTTGCCGCAGTATAAGTGAGTGCTGTACCACCCGTTTGATAAGCTTTCATTAACATGGCAATTAAGGCAAAAATAGAGACAACAGCACCTGCAAAATGGGTCAGGCTATTGATGGGTTCCCGAATAAATTTCTCCAATAGGTTTCCTCCTAACGTTTCATATGGTTTTAATAACTACATACAATCATACAACTATAACAACGTGTGGTCAATGTTTACTTTCAGGAAATTTTTATGTAAAATAGAGAACAAAGTGAGGTGCAAAAATTGGCAAAAAATTTACAGCAATTGCTCGAGTCCATTGATCTCGATGCGCTAATTGAACTGGACGATATTCCCGACATCGACTTGTACATGGATCAAGTCATTCAAATTTTTGAAAATAAATTCGCAAAAACGAAAAGAACAGACGATGAAAAAATTTTAACGAAAACGATGATCAACAACTATGCGAAAGGAAAATTGTTTTTTCCGATAAAGAATAAAAAATATACGAAAATACATCTTTTATTGATCAGTTTGATTTATCAATTGAAGGGTACCTTGACGTTAACGGACATTAAAACCGTACTCACAAAAATGAATGAAAAAATCGTTCACGAACAATTTGATCTTGTTCCTTTATATCAAAGTTTTTTACATTTAGCGAAGAAAAATACCGAACAAGTCAAAAAGGATATCGAGGAAAAAGGAAAGGTCGCCAGTGAGGAAGTTGGGAAAATAGTGGATGAAGATGCCGATTATATGGAGACTGTATTGTTGATTTGCACACTGGCGCATATGAGCAATTTATACCGGCGAACGGCTGAACGTTTAGTGGATACCATATTAAAAGAAGATAACCAAGACAAATAACTAATGATTAACTTTTTTAGGAGGGATCCGAATGGAAGTGCGATATATTATGGAGTGGTCATTTCTTGAAGAAATACCTGTACCGAAGGAAGTGCAGGAAATTTTGATTAATGGCGAAGAAGCGGTGATTGCTTATCGAACGTTCAGAGACGTGGCAGTGATTACGAATAAACGATTCATTATAGCCGATAAACAAGGATTAACCGGGAAGAAAGTTGAAATCTACACGATACCTTTCAAAGCGATTGTGATGTATTCGACAGAGAATGCGGGACGCTTTGATCTCGATGCTGAAATCGAACTGTGGACCCGGGTCGGGAATTTTAAATTACGGTTAAATCGGAAGGTCGATGTACGCAAACTCGATCGAATTATCGGAAGCTATATTTTATAAAAAACGAAGAAATTTCGGATACCGATCCGTTCATGAGTATAAGCGATATTCGATAACTTTTACATGTTCATCCAGGAAATCGATTCGACTATTTCCGAGGAAATTTGACAAATATAACCATTTCTTGATAGTGAGTAAAGTAAATGAAACATTAAAGTTTATAAAAATAAACAAGGTTCCCATCATACAACGGTGACAGGAACCTTGTTTTTATATAACAATAAGATTAGAAAGTGACATAAATTTATATCGTTTTCTCAAAATGAACGACTTTATCTATGGCATAAATAATTGGTGCGGTAATGGCCATAACGGCGAACTCACCAATTCCCATAATTAACCAGTTTTGTAAAAAGGAAATCGGGTTTTCCAATTGAATAACAACTTCAGCAATTTCGAGTTCCAGGGCGATGATAAACATCATGAAGGAAAATACGAGTGAATTTATCATCATGCGTGCCCAAACGTTTTTAACATAGCGCCCGACCCAAATCGTGATCGCTAAACAAATAATCGTATGACCCACGCCGAAAATTAAATCCAGCCATAACATGGGTGAAAATAATAAATTGGCGATAAATACGCCCAGAACAATTCCGAAAAAGTATTTTTTGTTAAATACGACGAGATGGTTGAACATCTCGGGAAGACGGAACTGCAGACCTAAAAATGCGACCGGCTGGATCAACATTGTGATGGCAATGTATAGCGCCGCTACAATTCCGTTTAATGCAAGTAATTTTGTCTTTTTATTCATTTTATCCTCTCCTTAGTTTTTTTACGTGGGATGGTTTCGAACCACGGGGGTACACACCCCAAAGCAACAATTATTTAGTATACATGATTAGGGAAAAAATAACAAGACAAAATTTGTGAAAAAAGCACAAAGTATATATGTAAGGGTTGCAAAAACTGAAGAAAAAAATAAAAGAACCAAAGACATATCTCCTTCCGAATGAAAAAAAGAGGAATGCATTGGAGCCCA
>CALGAD010000020.1 GCA_937951955.1 uncultured Bacillaceae bacterium | reverse complement strand
AGTTTAATAGATTTAAAAATTTAATAAAAAACCAAGCGCAAGTAAAAGACGAAACGATTGAGGACACACTTTTAGATTTGGCCAATTATGCAATCATGACGGTTGTGGAGTTGAAGTTGGAGGGTGAGAAATGATGTTAATTCAAGAATTCCGGATTGAGAGAACAAAAAAAGGCCATCCCGCCATGTGGGAACGTGGCGGGGGCCATCGAAATACAGGCTACAGCACCATTATAGCAGGAAAAAACGGAAAACCAAAAAAGCCCATTTACATCCGCAATCGTGGCGAACTCGCCAACAAGGAACACGCATTGTTCATTGTCGAGGTTGGCGATCATATCATCCAGGCGGATCATCACCGCCATGATTTCGAAATCAAGATTTACCGCATACAAAAGATATTTGATGATTATCTCGAAGCAATAGAAATCAACGATTTTTCAGAAGGGCAATGGGATGATATGGTGACTGGGTATCTCCAAGATGCGGTGAAAGTGGCAATGGAAAAAGCCGAATGCTACCATTGCCGGAGCCCGCATTACTACATGCATGAGGATGATGAAGATTGAACACCTACCTAATCAAGATAGACGGCTTATATTTCGCGGGCATGACCGAAAACGAAATGGGAAAAGCAGCGGTTGGCGGTTGGTATGACGAAGGAAAGACTATCCGTGGCTTGTTGCTAGTCCCGGAGAAGGAACAGGCTAAAAAGATTGAAGGCAACGTCAATCTGAATAGCTACTGGAAACGAATCTATGAGTTATTGAGGTACGGAAACTTGCAATTTTCAAAACTAGAAATAGAAAAGGTGGATGCGGAATGAATTTGGAAAAACTGTTTCAGATGCAAAAAGAACTGGACGATCGGATACTTGCTGAGCATCCGATTCAAGAAGGTGAAGATCGCTTAGCGAAGAAAATCCTTGCTCTGTTGGTCGAGTTGGGGGAACTTGCCAATGAGTGGCGAGAATTCAAGTATTGGAGCAATGACCAAAAGCCCCGGACAGGGATGTTGGAAGAATATGTGGACGCACTACACTTCATTTTATCAATTGGACTGGATATTGCAGAACCAGGCATTGTTAACTTACGTGATGTAGACGGAGAAGAGAATATAATCGAGCAATTCATTGAAGTTTTTGATAGGGTAAGAGGTTTATATTTCTTCGAGTATGACATTTTTGAATATGAATCATTGCTTGCACAATTCATTAAATTGGGCGAAATGCTCGGCTTCACATGGGAACAAATCGAAAAAGCCTACCTAGAGAAAAACAAAATCAATCATGAAAGGCAAGAGAGTGATTACTAATGGCATGGATTCGTGACGGGAAAGTATGGAAAATCGTTACATCATTATCAAAAACGAAATCGGATGCTTAAAGTAGCCGCACAAGTTAAGTGTTTTGAAACTCGAAAGGGGGAGGTTTGTGGAGATATGAAATTTAAAATAGGTGATTACGTTAAACACAAAGAGTATCCAAAAAGCAAGGTTGTTTTGCATTTAACCGAAGATATGCATGTGCAGGTGATTAATGCACAAGCTGAAAATTTTGAATATGCTACCCAGGAAGAAATTGAAGAATATCATCGGAAGTGGTCGAATGAGTAAAGCCACGATAGATGATAGAACGTAAACACACAGAAAATCGAAAACTATATCAACATGACAACAGGAGGTATCAAAAGAAATGGACCAAGTTGAAAGATATTCAATTATTTTTCAGTTGGAAATGCAAACGTTGCACAGTAGGGATTATCTTGAGAGTTTGAGTGACGAAGAATTAATTGCACTGTACAAAAAACGATGTCAGCCGGAGGGATTGCATGATTAAATTCACCGTATGGGGCGAACCTGTTGCACAGGGACGCCCCCGGGCAACAACCGTGAATGGACATGTCAGAATGTACGATCCGAAGAAATCGAGGGATTATAAACATTATGTCCGGCTGGTAGCAAGTCAACACAGGCCGAAAGAACTTCTGACTGGGCCACTGAAAATGAAAGTGAAAGTATTCAGACCGACATTAAAAAGCTTTTCAAAGAAAAAAAAGAAACAGGCTGAGGAAGGAATAATAAGACCGATCACCAAGCCGGATGTCGACAACTACATAAAGTCGGTCTTTGACGGATTGAACAAAGTCATTTGGAAAGACGATTCGCAAGTGGTGGATTTGCAAGTTTCGAAGTTTTATAGTGAAAACCCACGTATCGAGGTGGAAATTAAGGAACTGGAGGGGTAAAAATGACTGTTATTCCGAAAGAAAACGTTAAAATCAATCCGTACGCGCGCCATGTGGAGATTAGAAACCTCAATGGGGATAAATATATCCTGGAAGACGAAAAACCTCTAAAAAACGAAAATAACATAGAAAAAGAGGCCCTGAAAAAAGAACTGGAATATGCTCACAGGGCCAAAGACCAAGCTATCGAGATTAATTATAAACTGGAAAATCGCATCAGTGAACTGAACAAAGAGAAAGACAGGTTAAATGAGGAAATAAACGAGTTGAACAAACTATATAGAAAAGCACTCGACGAAAACCGGGAACTGGAACAGATGAACGAGATCATGATGAACCTAGTCTATATCTTCACCAAAAGGGAGTTGGGGCTATGAGTGTCGTCTATATCGACACTCGTCCCGACTGGATGAAACGGGAAGACGAGTATATGAAATGTTTCTGGGAATGCGAACTGTTCAGATATTGCCAGTCTAAAATTGGCACGAACTGCAAAATGTTTGGCGGAACAGAAATACCAAAACTCAGAAGGTGATTGCTGTGGCAAAAGAGGATACATTTCGGGAATTACAACGGGTAAGTCGAAAAATGTATAAATTTTACGAGAATGGAGATTTGGAAAGATGGAACAAGTTAGTGCCAGTGTGGACAGAGCTTTATAATCGTTGCGATTTTGGGTATCGGGTAGGTGACAAGGTTCGTTGTCCGATCGCAAATCAGAGAAAGATATTTACAATAACAGCAATCACAAGTGAGAACACATTTATATTGGATGATGAAGTAATTGTATACGGAACATTGATTGAACCGTACAAGTCGGAACCGGAGCAAACAACAATCTTTGAGTTTTTGTAATAAAGAGGGTTGCTAATGATAAAGCAGTTATCCATATTTGACAATGAAGTACAGCAGAAAGAACGATCATACAAGGTTTTAGACATTGTAATGGTTAAAAATAACGCTGATAAAGAAGTTGATCCAGAAAGCTATTACTATCTAAAAGAGTTTGAAGGTAAAGAAGGGAAAATTCTTGGAGTTAAAAAGAAACCTAGACTGCAATATCGAGTGGAGTTTAGAAATGGGTTGGGGTATTTCTATCATGATGAACTGATGAAAGTTGAATAGTTGAATCAAAATGCGAAGTAATAAATGAGAGGATGAATTAAATTGGGAAGAGAGTTAAAGATGGTTCCTTTGGATTTTGATTATCCATTACACAAAGTTTGGGAAGGCTATTGTCCTACTATTGAAACATTTCAAAAGTTGTTCGGTGAAAAATATCCTTTTCTTTATTCGTATAAACATAGTGGAGAAATCTGCGAAAAATGTGAAATAAATTGCGGAGAATGCTCAGAGGATGCTGATTATTGCTTCTGGTACAATGAAAAAAATAGGAAAAAATGGTACAAAGAAGTCCCAAAAGGCGAAGGTTATCAATTGTGGGAAACTACAACTGAGGGTAGTCCTATATCACCTGTGTTTGAAACTCTAGAAGAATTATGCGAATGGTGTAAAGAAAATGCAACGGTTTTTGCTGATTACAAAGTTTCGAAAGAGAAATGGATGAAAATGCTGTCTGAATTCTTGTAAGTCGTAGTACGATGAAACAGCGCAATAAAAAAACCGGAAGTGCCCACTCCCGGTAGCCGAATCTATTAACCTAGCAATATTAT
>CALGAD010000019.1 GCA_937951955.1 uncultured Bacillaceae bacterium | reverse complement strand
AAGGTTCTGCACTTTTAATTGCAATATTGTGTATTTTTCACTTGCAAAATACACATTAGCCCACAATATACTAAAAGTAGCAGGCATCCGACAGCTACTTTTAGAAAAAAAATAGAAAGGCAAGTGGAAAGAAAATTATTTTTCTCTACTTGCCTTTAACTTTGGGACTTATCAGACAGCCCCTTTTTTTATTTAAGACCGATTGCAGGAACGGCCAATTTCATGTAATGCATGGAATAATAGTAAATTTTTGCTAAAGGAGTAAACTGAAAAATGACAAATGTCTCAGCAAAGACAATTTGGAAAGAATATAAACAGCTTTATCCGGATGCGCCTGATAATTATGTCACATGGGCATTCGGAGATTCGAAGGAAATGGCGGACGATCTGCTAGAGTTAGTATTAAACGGAACTAAAACCGTCACCGCCTCCAATTATTCGCTTTACGGAGAAGAAGACGAATTGCCATACCCTAGTCTGCATAATTTCCTGCTCGACGGCAATGGCGAAGCAAAAGCGATTGTCGTTACAACCGATGTACATATTGTCCCCTTTGACGAAGTTACGGAAGAACATGCATATTTGGAAGGTGAAGGGGATCGCTAACTGGAATTTTGGCGCAAAAGCCATGGAGACTTTTTTACAAGGGAAATGGAAGAAGCAAATCTTACCTTCCATACGAAAACACCGGTTGTTTGTGAAAGGTTTAAACTTGTGTATAAAAAATAGATGGCTAGCTATTCGATAATTTAAAACGTCTCCAATCTTTGTACACACCGTACAGGCTTACGGCAAAAACAATCCAGAGAAAGATATTGTTCAGGCTAAGGCCTGATTGGGACTCGCCGCCGGCCAAGGTGAAAACTGCGATTAAAAACAAAATATAAAAATGAAAACATACAGCGTAAGCAACATGGGAAAGACCGGCTTCTCGCGTTCTGCCAATAAATAACAAAAGAATAAACAATGCAAAATTTATTTTTTCAAGATGAAAATCGGGAAATACGGTTCCCGGAAAATAATCATTGATTAACAGGAATGTGTAAATAATAAATGGAAAAAGATTCATTGCAACGTTCCAACCAATTTTTTTCCATCGACGGCATCTTTCCTTTGTTATAATTACAGTTTATATTATTTTATAACAAACACCATTAAAATTTTATAATTTTCAATAATTTAATTCAGGAATGGAAAGGATTGTATACATATGCATGATAAAAATATCGTCCTTATCGGTTTTATGGGAACCGGAAAAACGTCAGTCGGCAAAAAACTGGCAGCACATCTCAACCGAGAATTCATCGATATTGACGAGGTTATTGAAAAAGAATTCGGCATGCCGCCAACGGAAATTTTCAAAACTTATGGGGAAAAAACTTTCCGGAAAAAAAGAAAAAGAAGTGATTGAAAGATATTGCCAGCATTCCGGAAAGGTTCTGTCTTTTGGCGGCGGGACCTTCCTGCACGAAGAAGTCAAGAAAATTACATTGGAGAAATGTTTCGTCATTTTTCTCGATATTTCTTGGGAAATATGGAAGGAACGAATTCCGCGTCTGATTAGTACAAGGCCAGTGCTGCAAGGGAAAACACTGAAAGAAACCGGAGAATTATTCCGTTTCAGACAAAAGATTTACAACGACCATCATTTAAAAATTGATACGGACCGAAAGTCGGTAGATGAAGTGACCGAGGAAATTGTGCAAAAAATCCAGCTTTGAGAAAAAGGAGGTGCTCCGCTTTTGAGTCCCTCCTTTTCATTAGTTTTTCATTCTCGGGTCTAATGCATCCCGCAATCCATCACCAATTAAGTTAAATCCTAAAACGACAAGCATTATTGACAATCCCGGTGCCAGCATCGTCCATGGGGCCAATTGGATGAATTCCCTCGAATCCGCCAGCATTTGCCCCCATTCCGGAGTTGGCGGCTGGGCTCCGAGACCGAGGAATCCGAGGGCTGCAGCTTCCAAAATTGCTGTACCGAAACTTAAAGTTGCCTGAACGATAATCGGCGCGACACTGTTCGGCAAAATATGATGGAGAATAACCCGGCCGCTTTTCATCCCTTGAGCTTTTGCCGCCATAATAAATTCCTCTTCCCGCAAACTAATCACCCGGGAACGGACGAGCCGCCCAAATATTGGAATATTGACGACCGCAATGGCGAGCAGCGCATTTTCCAATGATGGGCCAAGTATAGCCACAATAGCAATAGCAAGCAAAATACTCGGAAAGGCTAGCATAATGTCAAAAATCCGAGAAATGAGCATATCGATCCAGCGGCCAAAATAGCCGGCAAGAATACCGAGCAAGGAACCGAAAACGAGCGCACCTGTGACGGCGAAAAAGCCAACTTGCAGGGAGACCCTCGCTCCATAGGCAATTCGCGTGAAAATATCCCTTCCTAAATGATCTGCTCCGAGCAAATATTCTTTCGACGGCGGGTGCAGCCGGTCCGCCAAATTTTGCTGATCATAGGAATAAGAAGTGAACAATGGCGCAAAGATAGCAACGAGAATAAAAAATAATATAATCGCAAAGCCAATAATCGCGAGCCGGTTTTTCCGCAATTGTTTCCAACCATCACGCCAGGGAGAAACAGCTTCCGTTTCTTCTTCATCCATGACATTGTCGTCATGCGGGGGAAGGTTTTGTTCTTGAAATTGATTATTCGTTTCTTCCAGTTTCATCCGTACCCCCCCTAATACTTAATCCTTGGATCAATTTTTTTGTATAGAATGTCAACAATGAGATTGATAATGACAAACATAAATGCAATGACGAGAATCCCGGATTGAATCACTGGATAATCCCGGAAGGAGATGGCTTCATATACATATCTGCCGATTCCCGGCCAGCTGAAAATCGTCTCCGTTAAAATGGCTCCCCCTAAGAGTACCCCCGTCTGCAGACCGATGACCGTTAAAACTGGAATAGTAGCATTTTTTAATGCGTGTTTGTAAATGACGAGGAATTGTCCTCCCCCTTTTGCCCGGACGGTACGGATGTAATCGGATTTCATCACTTCCAGCATGCTGGAACGGGTCATCCGGGCGATAATCGCCATCGGTATCGTCCCTAACGCAATGCTAGGCAAGACTAGATGTTTTAGAATCGTTATCGTCCGTTCAAAATCTAAATGGATGAGTGAGTCTAAGACGTAAAAGCCGGTTATCTCCGCTATCGGGTCCCTGCTGTCCTGTCTTCCATAGGCCGGAAGCCAGCCAAGTTCCTGGGCAAAGATCCACTGTTCCATGAGAGCCAGCCAGAAAACCGGCATCGATACACCAATCAGGGCGAATACCATGGCAAGAAAATCAAACCAGGAGTTTTGTTTCCATGCGCTGATAATTCCCGCGTTGACCCCAATAATAACAGCAAAGAGCATGGCAAAAAAAGTTAATTCCATCGTTGCAGCGAGATGGGGCCAAATTTCCTGGGCAATTTCTCCCTTGGATTTTAATGACGTACCTAAATCTCCTTGCAATAATCCCATAATGTAATTTCCGTATTGGACATAAAGTGGTTCATTTAACCCCATTCGTTCTTCCAAGTCGGCAATCGCTTGGGCTGGAGCCCCTTCCCCTAGGATGACTTTAGCAGGATTTCCGGGAATCAGATGGACGATGGAAAACGTAATCAGTGTCATTCCGAATAAGACAGGTATAAGCATCAGTAATCGTCGCATCACATAAGCAAACATGTACTCACCTCTATTCTTTATGCAACTGCCCTATATAATGAAAGGAGGGGTAGCAGCATGTAACTGCTACCCTAGCCAATTAGTTCGCAAAATCTACTTCAGCTAAAGATTCACTTGTGGAAGGATGCGGCACGTAATTAATTACATTATCCGATATAGCCAATACAGGGGTAGAATGCACTAATGTTACCATTGGCGAGTCTTCGTTGATGATTTCCAGTGCTTGACTATATAAATCGGCACGTTCATCCTGATCTACTGCCCGTTTTGCCCGGTCCAGCAGATCGTCCACTTCAGGGTTTTCATAGTACGTATAATTGCTGCTGCCTTTGTTCGAACTATGAAGCAAACTGCTCAAGAAATAGTCCGGATCCCCGTTGGTACCAGACCAGCCAAGGATAAACAATTCCGTTTCTCCATTTTGGGTCAGCTCTAAGTATGGAGCCCACTCATGGCTAGAGATTGTTACGTTAATGCCAATTTCCGCCAAGTTATTTTGGACAATTTCAGCTACGGTTTTCGGGTCTGGCATGTACGGTCTCGATGTCGGCGACATGACGAGCTCAATATCAAACCCATCAGGATAACCTGCTTCGGCTAATAATTCTTTTGCCTTTTCCGGATTATATTCATAATCCTCTACATCATCGTTATAGCCTAAGTAAACTGGCGGTAATGGGTTTTTCGATGTCGTTGCATATCCTGCGTATAACGCGTCGGCAATCGCTTGTTTATCGATTGCATAACGAATAGCCTGACGTACTTCTTTCTTATCTAGAGGCGGTTTTTCGGTATTCATGCCGACATAACCGAAGTTGTTTTCAGCACGAGTCAATAATGTTAATCCATCTTCACCTTCAACTACTGCTGCATCGTCCGGATTCAGGTCATCCATAATATCCACTTCTCCGCTTCGGAGAGCAATTAATCTCGCAGATGGATCAGGAATGACTTGGAAAATAACTTTATCCAATTTTGGCAATCCTTCTACACGGTAATCTTCAAACTTTTCCAGTACAATGGAATCGTTCTTTGTCCAGCTGACAAATTTAAACGGTCCGGTTCCTACTGGATGTTCGCTAATGTCTGGTCCATATTCCTCCAATGCTGCTGGAGAAGTAATAGCAAAATAGCTCATACCGAGGTTTTGTAAGAAATATCCTAACGGCTGGCTTAACTTAAATTCTATTTCATAATCATTGATAACGTTAATTTCTTCGATGACATGGCCTTCGTCACCTTTATATCCGCCGAACATCGTTCCATACATGGAATATACAAAGCCATCATCGGCAAAAGCATATTCATGTTCTGGATCTGCCCAGCGTTCAAAGTTAATTTTTACAGCTTCGGCATTGAACGGTGTACCGTCATGGAACGTAACCCCTTCTTCCAAATAGAAGGTATAGGTTAATCCATCATCGGATACTTCCCAGTCCTTTGCCAATGCAGGCTTGAGCTCGAAGGATTCTTTATCAAATTCCAGCAATCCTTCTAAAATCTGTCTCGTTACCCGGGATGACTCCCCATCGGTTGTACTGCCCGGATCCAGACTTTCCGAGTCGCCGCCTCGGGCAAAGATGAGCACCTTCTCTCCAGAAGCGCTTTCATCTGCTCCCTCACTGGATTCTTCAGTACTTTCCGTATCGTCGGTTGCTCCTTTATCCGTTTTTTGCCCTCCATCCCCGCTGCATGCTGCTAAAAAGAGCACGAAGGAGACGAGAAGCAGGAGCAGCCAACTTGATTTCAGCTTCATTGATTTTCCTCCTTTAAGTTTTTTCTATTTCATTGCTTGTCATTGTAGAGATGACAAGCAACAAAATGATGATCTTCCACCGGAGCAAATTCCGGTCTTATTTCTTTACAGATATCCATTGCCAACGGACACCGGGTATGAAAGGCACAGCCTGTTGGAGGATTTTGCGGATTCGGCACATCCCCCTTAAGGATAATCCTTTCTTTTTTAATATCCGGATCCGGTTCGGGAACCGCAGACAGGAGTGCTTTCGTATATGGATGTTTTGGATCTTCGTAGAGCTTTTCCTTCGTTGTCAGTTCTACCATTCTGCCTAAATACATGACTCCTACCCGGTCGCTAATATGCTTTACCACGCTTAAATCGTGGGCAATAAAAATGTATGTGAGATTAAATTGTTCCCGCAGTTCTTCCATTAAATTGAGTATTTGCGCTTGTACCGATACGTCCAATGCGGATACCGGTTCATCGCAAATAATAAGCTTTGGATTGTTTGCCAAGGCCCGGGCAATGCCAATTCGCTGCCGTTGTCCCCCGCTGAACTGGTGGGGATATCTTGTCGCATGATACCCGCTTAAACCGACAACTTCCAATAATTCCCGCACCCGCTCTTTCCGTTCCTTCGAATTTTTCATTCCGTGAACGAGGAGCGGTTCGCTAATAATTTTTTCTACGGTGTGCCGCGGGTTTAACGACGCATACGGGTCCTGAAAGATAATTTGCATATCTTTTCTTAATTTCCGCATTTCCTCATTAGATAGTTCGAGGATGTTACGGTTTTCAAACTTCACTTCTCCGTCGGTTGGTTCAATAAGACGCAAAATCGACTTCCCTGTCGTCGACTTGCCGCAGCCGGATTCTCCAACAATGCCTAATATTTCTCCAGGCATAACGGAGAACGATACATCATCAACAGCTTTTACTTCCCCTGTTTTTCTTCCAAAAACACCACTGCGGATGGGGAAGTATTTCTTTAGTCCGTTAACTTCTAATAGTGGAGTTGACATCGCTCTCCACCCCGCTTTCCTTTTCTTCGTATAAAAAGCATCGGCTTTTACGGTTATTTCCTAGTGAAATTAGTTCTGGATCTGCTTGAAAACAGCGGTCAAAAGCAAATTCGCATCTTTTCGCAAACCGGCATCCGACCCGGCCAAGCTTCGGCTTCGGTACCGTACCCGGGATGGAATATAGACGCTGTTGTTTTTCTCTCAGTTTCGGCAACGACTTAATCAGCCCTTGCGTATAAGGGTGTTTTGGATCCTTTAATATTTCTCTCGTCGATCCTTCTTCTACTACTTGTCCGGAGTACATAACTACTACTCTGTCGCAAATTTCGGCAACAACACCTAAATCATGGGTGATTAATAGAATAGCTGTATTTTTTTCTTTATTCAGCTTACGCATTAAGTCTAATATTTGCGCCTGTATCGTTACATCCAATGCGGTAGTAGGTTCGTCTGCAATCAATATTTCCGGATCCCCAGACATGGCCATCGCAATCATGACCCGCTGGCGCATTCCTCCTGATAGCTGATGGGGATATTCATGGACGATAGATTCTGCCCGTGGAATGCCGACTTGTTTCAGCATGTCAATCGATCTTTTTAATGCTTCCTTTTTTGATATTTTTTGATGCAGGCGAAAAGCCTCACTCATTTGATTGCCGATGGTAAATAACGGATTTAATGATGTCATTGGCTCCTGAAAAATCATCGAAATCTCTTTTCCGCGGATTTTCTTCATCCTTTTCTCTGAAGCCTTCGTTAAATCTTCTCCTTTAAAATTAATTTCGCCACCGACAATCTTCCCTGGGGGACTGGGAATAAGTCTCATGATGGATAACGATGTAACACTTTTACCGCAGCCGGATTCTCCTACGACACCTACAATTTCTCCTTTATGTATTTGGAGGTTGACTTTATCTACAGCCGGTATTTCTCCACTATCGGTAAAAAAGTGG
>CALGAD010000018.1 GCA_937951955.1 uncultured Bacillaceae bacterium | reverse complement strand
ATTTTCTATATAATAGTCTTATTCCCAAATAAAGAGGTGACAAGATGAAGCAACAGTTAGATTCAGAAATTCTTACAGCAATCGACGAGTTTGCCCGTTACGGTATAGAACATCCGCAAATACAATATGTAGCATCCGGAAAAAGTGGCGATGTCTATCAATTTGGCGGGGAAGTTGCGATAAAAATATTTAAGCAGGATTCAAAATACACTAAAGATCCTTTGATTTTAAATGATTTATCCCATATCGACGGTTATCCCAAATTGTATTCGTATATACCCAATCAATATATGGTGATGGAATTTGTCAAAGGGAAAACGATATATGACATAGAAGGCCGGGAAAACTATTTGCTAAAAGACTACCGTTCGGCAATTGCCAATATCATTTCTGAGACCAATGCCCGGGGGATTTATCCGAAAGATCTTCATTTGAACAATATCATGATTGATGAAAGAGGAAAACTATATATCGTTGATGTCGGGCGCTTCACCTACAAAAAACCAGAAAAATTGTTAACACATTCATTATGGTGGTCCTCCAGTTCTTCGAGCGGTTTCTGGAGCAGCTGGAGTAGTAGTTGGAGTAGCAGTTGGAGCAACAGCTGGAGTTATTCTTCGAGCAGCTGGTAACATCACAAATTCTTTTTAGAAGTTAAATAAGCCTACAACGGGTAAATATATCATTTTCTTTATATCTTGCTTGTACCCGGATAAAAATTAAGCGGAAAGAGTACATACTCTCTCCGCTTTTTATCCATGATGCACCCTTACTTCATAATGATTAAGTCTCCAACTTCATACATATTACGACACCCTTCAAGTCAATGAAAATTCAACAATCCCCGTTATCCCCTGCAAACTCTACTACCAATTTCTCATCCACTTACATTTGCGATATACATACTAAAAGGATGAAGAACCAAATTGGAAGAAAAATTAGATCCACAATTGAATCCGAAAGCGCTGCGTAAACGCCTGTTAGATAGAAAAACCAATGCAATATAATTAATCCTAAAGTATAATAAGACCATTGATAAGGAGCTGGACCAATGCCCGACTTCTTATAAAGTATGATCGGGATAGTAATGATGAGTCCGAATACTATGGAAAGTCAAAAACAAGTTATTCCCATCCTTCCAGTTTCCTCAAAACTATTATGTTTCTAATCAAATAGATGAAAAATTTAGCACAAACAATAAAAAACGCTTGATATTTTTGAAAAAAATAAATTTCTTGTCATTCCATGACCACTACAGAAATGAATGGTCGTTTCCATGCTTAACAGGGAAAAATAGAGTACAATAAGTGAGGGAAGCCTAATACGAGTAATGATTATCAATGAAAATACGTGTGGTTGTTTCGCGGAAATAATCATTCGTCTCGTGAATTCAGTTCCAGGTCTAGCGATTTCAGCTAATTGTTTCGCAATTGAAATGAAGGCTATCGCGAATTCATCAGTTATTTTCGTGATTCCACCAAAAAGTTTCGCGCTTTCAACATCTTTTTTCGCGAACACTCAAGGTCGTTTCGCGTGCCTGATCAATATCCGTCTATTCAAACTGCAATCATATTTGCCCATACTTTTAGAGCGCATTGCATTGTGGTGAATACAGTTCGTTTAAGGAGGAATTTGCATTGAGCTTGCAACAGCAAATCATGAAAGCTTTACACGTTAAACCAGAGATCAATCCGCAAGAAGAAATCAGAAAAAGAATCGACTTTTTAAAAGAATATTTATTAAAGACTGGAGCTAAAGGATTCGTCCTCGGAATTAGCGGGGGACAGGATTCAACCCTCGCCGGAAAACTCGCCCAATTGGCTGTGGAAGAGTTACGGGAAGAAGGACATGAAGCTACCTTTGTTGCCATTCGCCTTCCGTACGGCACACAAAAAGATGAGGCTGATGCCGTAATGGCCATTGACTTTATCCAGCCGGATGAAACGCATGTGTTTGATATCAAAACTTCCGTTGATGCCCTTGTTGAATCTTATGCAAAAGTAGCCGGTGGGAATTTATCCGATTATCAAAAAGGCAATGTTAAAGCCCGGATGCGGATGATTGTCCAATACGCCTTCGGCGGCATGCGCAATTTATTAGTCATTGGCACCGATCATGCGGCGGAAGCCATAACCGGATATTACACGAAATACGGTGACGGTGGTTCCGATCTTTTGCCGCTCGCCGGATTAACCAAAAGACAAGGCCGGGCGCTCCTTCAAGCTTTGAATGCCCGGGAAGAACTATACTTAAAAGTCCCTACCGCTGATTTGTTAGATGAAAATCCTTTAAAATCCGATGAAGCTGAACTCGGGATCAGCTATGAAGAACTTGATGACTATTTAGAAGGAAAAGAAGTCCGTAAAGAAATTGCCGAGAAAATTGAATCGATCTATTTAAGATCACAGCATAAACGACATATGCCGGCAACGATGTTTGATGAATGGTGGAAATAAACATTATAAAAAGATAAAAAGCGCCCGTTAAGGTAGTAGTCCCTAAAAGTTAGAAGTCTCACTCTAGCTTTTGGGGAGCTGTACCTGATACGGCGCTTTTTTCAATAGAAATTGTTTCAGATGGACAAAATGTTAACCTCAACCTTGCCAATTCTCATTCATCGTATAAATGACAGGCCACGGTATGTTTAGAAGCTGCCTCTTTTAAAATTGGCTTTTCCACCTTGCACCGTTCGGTGGCAAAAGGACAGCGGGTATGGAATACACAGCCCGATGGTGGATTGAGAGGACTCGGAACATCTCCTTTGATCACAATCCGTTCGCGTTTTACTTTCGGATCTGGAATTGGAATGGCGGATAACAATGCTTTTGTATACGGATGGAGTGGATTGGCGAACAATTCATCCGTTGGTGCCAGTTCCACAATATGCCCTAAATACATGACAGCCACTTCATCGGAAATATGACGGACCACGCTTAAGTCATGGGATATAAATAAATAAGAAAGATTAAAACTTTCCTGGATTTCTTCCAGCAAATTAATCACTTGCGATTGGATCGAAACATCTAGAGCGGAAACAGGTTCATCACATACAATCACTTTCGGATTGACAGCTAAAGCTCTGGCCAGGCCGATCCGCTGTCTCTGTCCACCAGAAAACTCATGGGGAAAACGATAAAATTGATCGGGACGGATCCCCACTTTCAATAACAAATCTAAAGCCCGTTCCATCCGCTCACTTTTCGATGAACCGATTTTATGAATGTGCATCGGCTCCATCACTGCATCGCCAATTCGTTTCTTCGGATTCAAAGATGAATGGGGATCCTGAAAAATCATTTGTATTTCCCGATGCATCTGTTTTAATTCTTTTCCTTTTAAAGCGAACAAATCTTTTCCTTTATAATAAGCCTCTCCAGCTGTCGGTTCTTGCAAACGCATGATCGTTTTTCCCGTCGTACTTTTACCGCACCCGGATTCACCAACGAGTCCTAACGTTTTCTTTTCGTACAAATTAAAACTTACATCATCAACCGCTTTAACATAACTGACCTGGCGACTGAATGGACGGCTGATTTTATAATATTTTTTCAGATTTTTCACCTGCAATATCGGTTGCTCTTTTTGGGTGTTTTCCAGTTGTTCCGCAACAGCCAACTCCATCACTTCCTTCTCCATGAGTCATTCTCACTTTATGAAACCACGGCTTCCTCATCATTTCGCGGCATTTTATTCTCTAAGATTTCCTTATAATGCCAGCAACGCACCTTCCTCCGCGGTCCGACCTCCGTTAATTCCGGCGCCTTGTTCCGGCATAGATCATTGGCGAAGGGACAGCGATCGGCAAACCGACAACCTTGCGGCACATTATCTAATGAGGGCACAATGCCTTTAATCGTATATAATTTTTTCGTTCGGTCCCCATCGATTTTCGGGATACACTGGAATAAACTCTGGGTATACGGATGTAAGGGTTGTTCAAACAACGACTGGACATCCGCTTCTTCAATCACTTGCCCCAGGTACATGACAACAACATGGGTACAAACTTCCGCAACAACCCCTAAATCGTGGGTGATCATAATAACCGACATGTTCAATTTTTCTTTCAACTCATTAATCAAATCCAAAATCTGTGCCTGAATGGTCACATCCAATGCCGTTGTCGGTTCATCAGCGATGAGCAGTTTCGGATTACAGGCAAGGGCCATGGCGATCATTGCCCGCTGCCGCATACCGCCTGAAAGTTCATGAGGATACTCATCAAACCGTTTTTCCGGGGATGGAATACCGGTCAGGCGCAACAATTCGATGGCCTCAGTTTTCGCTTCTTTTTTACTGATTGTGCGATGTTGCAAAATCGCCTCCACGATTTGATTGCCGATTGTATAGACCGGATTCAGGGCCGTCATCGCATCCTGGAAGATCATCGAGATTTCATTACCGCGAATTTTACGCATTTCTTTTTTGGAAAGCTTTAATAAATTTTGCTGTTTATATATGATTTCACCTTCGTATTTTGTCGTATTCTCATTCAAAAGACGCATGATCGATTCCGATGTCACACTTTTTCCGCAGCCCGACTCACCAACAATCCCCAGCATCTCCCCCTCTTCAACGGTAAAACTCACACCATCAACGGCTGTCACCGGGCCATTTTCCGTCATAAACGTCGTTTTTAAATTCCTTACTTCCAGTAACGGTTCTCCCAATTTTCTCCCTCCCCTTTACTTAATGGCCTTATTCGTATGCGGGTCGAGTAAATCGCGGAGTCCATCCCCTAGCATGTTTAATCCTAAAACCGATAAAACGATGAAAATACCTGGAAAAACCGTCATCCACCAGGCCGTGAAAATGACAATTTTACCATCGTATAAAATATTTCCCCAGCTCGGCTCCGGAGCAGGAACACCCGCACCTAGAAAACTCAATCCCGCTTCCAAAATAATAGCGGCCGCAAATACGTATGTGACCTGGACGAAAAAGGGAGATAAAACGTTCGGAGCAATATGTCCCCAAATAATCCGAAAAGCACTGGCTCCCTGGGCTTTAATCGCTTCGATATACGTTTGTTCCCGAACGACAAGTGCGGCTGAACGGACAATCCGCGCCATTGCCGGCACTTTAACGATTGTAATCGCAATAATGACGTTCACCGGATTCGGTCCGAGTACAGCGGTAATCGCAATAGCAAGCAAAATATCCGGGAATGCTAACAGTCCGTCACAAATCCGCATTAAAATATGATCCAGCACACGATAGTAAGCGGATAATAACCCAACGACCATGCCAATAAATCCTGTTAAAAGGGCTGATGCAAAGCCAACGATCAAGGAAACTCTTCCACCATAAACGACGCGAGTAAAAATATCCCGTCCAAAATTATCCGTTCCAAACCAATGATCGCTACTCGGTGGCTGCAGACGATTGGCCGGGTCAATTTCCAGGGGCGTATATTTTGTTAATAAAGGAGCAATTAAAACGAATAAACAAAGGGAAAGGACAATCAATCCGCCGTACAGGGCCATTTTATTTGCCAGCAAACGCCGCCAAAATAGGCGCAATCCTTCCTGACGCATTTGCCGTTTCCCTTGAATCGACTGGAGCTGGGCATCCGTCGCGTACTTAACTTCCATCGACAGGCCTCCTTTCATCTGCGAAAGAGCAAGGAATGAGAACAATCTTAACTTTTCCGGTTCAAACGTACTCGCGGATCAACAAATCCGTATAATAAGTCGACCGCTAAGTTGACAAGTAAATATACTAAAGCTGTAAATAAAATCGTTCCTTGAATTAACGTGTAGTCTCTTTTTTCAATTCCGTTAATAACTAATTGACCGAGTCCCGGTAAGTTAAATACCGTTTCTGTTACAACCGCTCCAGCGAGTAAAGAACCGAAATGTTCACCAAGTACGGTTAATATCGGGATCGCTGCGTTTTTTAGTGCGTGTTTATAAGTAATCACCCGATCGCGCAGACCTTTAGCATTAGCTGTTTTAATGTAGTTGGCACTCAATACGTCCAGCATGGATGAACGCGTCATTCTGGCTATGACCGCTGTTTGGATAATCCCTAAAGCCGTTGCCGGTAAAATCATATATTGTAAATGATTCCATAGACCGGCACTGACTGGTAAATATCCGGCAACCGGGAACCACTGGAGTTTGACGGCAAATAATTGAATAAACAATAACCCTAATAAAAAGCTTGGAATGGCCATCCCCAACATGACGAGAATCATGAACAAACGGTCTACATTCGTACCCCGCTTTTTCGCTGCAATGATTCCTAAAGGAATGGCTAAAACCATCGAAATCGATTGCGCGAGGATGGATAGGGATATCGTTGGACCTAGGTGTTCAAATATCGCCTGTAAAACTGGTTTGTTTTGGGATAAGGACCAGCCGAAATCCCCGCGGAATAAACCAAAAAACCAGTCGAAAAATTGTTCATGGATCGGTAAATTCAAGCCTAGCTCTTCCCGTAATCGTTCAACTTCTTCTGGTGTCGCATTCGGTCCAAGCATGATTGACGCCGGATCTCCTGGAGTTAAGTGCATAAGAAAAAAAACAATCACGGCAACGATTAATAAAACTGGTATCAAAGAAAGCAGTCTTCCTAACGTATATCTACCCAAACTCACCCTCCCCTTTCCAGGGTTGCAACCTCTGGAAAAGTAATCCAGAGGTTGCGTGAAATCTAGTTATCTATTCTTCAACACTGACATTCCAGACAACCGGACCGATAAAGTCTTGATAGCCTTTTACTTTTTCATTGATGCCGGTTACTTTGCTGTAGTTACCGATGTTAACAAGTGGCATGTAGTTCCAGAATTCTTCATGCAACTTGTCATTTAATTCTTTCACTTCTTCTGGTGTTGCAGCTGTTTCCATATCATCAAGAATCTGGTCAATTTCTGGACTGTTGGTCCATCCTGGCCATTCGGCTTCAGAATCCAGGAATGAATATTGATGTGGAATGAGCGATGTATCCCAACCAGTGAAGAAGATATCCCAGGCTTCTGGATCACTTCTGCGATCAAGCAATGTTCCCCAATCATACACATCGAGTTTGGCATTGATGCCCACATCATTTAACATTTGCTGAACACTGACCGCGGCATTGTATTGATAGGCATAGTCACGGCTGGTGAGGATGACGACTTCTTCACCGTTATAGCCAGCTTCCTCCAGCAATTGTTTCGCTAAATCTAGATCGTGTGTATCGTAAATTTCTTTACCTACCTGGCTATACCATTCAGTTTGTTCAGGACGGAATAAACTGGATTCCATGTTATAGAATCGCTCATCCGCAAAGGATGTTTGGAGAATTGCTTGTTTATCCACAGCGTAGTTAACCGCCTGACGTGCCTTTACATCGGTAAACAGTCCAGATTTCTTATTAAAGACGAGCATCTGGAAACCGTATGGATGAATATAGGCTGACAAATGCGGCACTGCTTCAATTTGCTCCACGGTGTCGTAAGAAATACCGGTGGCAATATCGTATTCACCACTAATTAAACCAGCATTTCGTGTTGATTCATCCGGAACAAAATACCAGTAAATTTCATCGACTAAGGCAAGTTTTTCTCCCGCCAGTCCACTCGGGCTGTCATTTAAAGGCTGGTAATCTTCAAATCTTACCATTTTGACATATTGGTCCGTCTGCCATTCTTCAAATTTAAACGGTCCCGTACCGATATATTCTTTTGCTCCTGTTGCATCGGCAGCCTCAGCAACTTCTTTGGGCATGATCGCGGCAACCTGGTTTTGATCCGCTAATGTTTGCATGACAAGTCCGGATGGACGCTCAAGATGTAACTCTACCGTATACTCATCAACTTCGACCCACTCGGCACCTGAAAGCATCGATTTTGCCAGTGAGGAATATTCCGTCCATTTTTCCATGGATGCAATAACATCTTCTGCCTTCATTTCTTCGCCATTATGGAACAAAACTCCCTGACGTAATTTAAAGGTCACGACTGTACCATCTTCGCTAATTTCATAACTTTCTGCCAGCTGCGGTGTCACTTCCCAGTTTTCATTGAGGGTAACTAGTGATTCGTAAATCGGTCGGGATAAATCCTTTGTCGCTCCCGCTGTCGTTACTGATGGATCGAGCGTGTTTGGCTGGGCTTCATAAGCAATTTTTAATGTGCCGCCACTCGTTGTTGCCTCTTCTTCATTCGTCACTGGGGTTTCATTGGTGTTTTCGGATTCAGTGCTCGTGGAAGTTTCTGATCCCCCTCCGCTACAGGCAATCAGGAAAAACGGAACAAATGTGAAAATGAATAGTAGATGGAAAAACTTCCTTTTCAAAACAAATCCTCCCCTTTGTTTAATGATTTATTTAAAATTTCTACCCATCCCTATAATTGATCTAAAGGCATTACAGGCCGCATCACCCGTTGATATGGATAATTTCGCAGATTATAAGTGCTTAAACCAGGTGAATCGACCGTAATGATTCGCTTGGCAATCGGTGTAAAGGCTGCACGGAAATGGTTTTCCGACTTAAGTGCAACAATCTTGTATTCTTTCACATCAATGCCATGCAACAAAAAGACTTGCTCATCTAACGTCTGTTTCTTTTTCGAACAGACGATGATATCCACATTTCCTACTTGCAGCCTGGCCGATTTTCCTAAATCAACCTTTACCCCTTTTCCCATCGGCGAAGTTTGGATAAACTTTCCGTCTGTTAGCGCTTTAATGTAAGCGGTTAAACGCAATGGATTTCCATGGAGTGTATCAGTTTTTCCACCTAACAAGACGTTAATCGTTTTGCCAACACCTTCGCGATGGGCCTGTTCGGCTGTTTCCGGATCACAAATAAAACCGAAAACTGACTTTTCGATATTCTTTTCAATTAATGCTTTGAGCAAGTGGGTCCCATCGCCCGGTGCGCCAGCTCCCGGGTTATCCGATGTTTCGTTAATAACGATCGGTCCACCATCGGTTTGTAAAGCTAAATCTAACCCTTCCTCGGGACCTGGCAAATCATCATAAAATGATTCCCGCATGTCCCAGACCTTTTCAGCAACTTCTTTAGAGGCACGTTGTGCTAAATCTGGATCATTGTTTGTTATCGTTAAAATGCTAACGCGCATATCGGGAATATCCGTTTGAGCGAAACCATGAAAAAATGTACAGTCAATAACACCATGCTGCTTTTCCCATTCCCAGCATATCTTATTCACAGCTTTTGCCGGCCCAAAATCGGTCGTTGCGGATGCAAGCATCATCGGCAGCTTTTCCAGGTACATCACGGGAATAGTTTCACCGCGGATGATGCGAAGTAAATTGGACATTGCTTCAACGCCCCGTTCGTAACAATCGATATGGGGATAAAAATTGACACCAAATAATGCATCCGCTTCTTTTATCATGGTTTCCGTCATATTGGCATGTAAATCTAATGTGGCAACTATAGGAATCTCGTAACCTATGACTTTACGAATTTCAGTAAGTATGGAACCTTCTAAATCATCATGCCCCTCCGCGATTCCCCCGCCATGTAATGATAGGCAAAGACCATCGAGGGGAAGCGCTTGTTTAATAGCAGTGACTAATTCGTTAATTAGTACTTCGTACGTATCTTTTGTGATGATGCCTTGCGGTTTCGCATTAGCAAAAAAAGTAGGAACGAGTTCAACTTCCTGTCGCTTTCCTTCGGCAATCATCCCTCCTAAAAAGTCGCGAATACCTTCATGTTCCGTAATGATCTCTTCACCAATTTGCCATTCATGGTTTTGAAAATCGGTGATGGTTGTCGGTACATTGGAAAATGTATTCGTTTCATGGGTTATTCCGCCAATGGCGATTCTCATCGGACTACCACCCTTAAATAGTTGTTAGGATATGATACGTTCTTCAATTTTCTTTTACAAAGAGCACGTTCCATTCCCCTTCCTGCTCTTCCATGGAAATGCCGCTATATCCCTCCTTTAAATAATGGCGCTGTTTTTCTATATCTCCCATAGGAATCAAAATATGCTTTACCCTCAGGGATTCTTGAGGAGATTGTTGTAAATCTTTTTTAAGTACATAGCGAAGTTTCCCGTTGTACATTTCCGCCAGAGCAACAATGTTCATTCCTAAACGAAATTTATCTTTTAGGCTCGGGATATTAAAAGGAGCTACAGTCGTCAATACATAACGGAATTTTTCCCGATCGATGCGATCCATTAAAACTTTTCCCATGTAATGTTGCAGACCATTCCCGCGATATTCCGGGTCAACATTAGAAATTTCGGAATAAATAATCTGCTTCCGATCGTCCCCGGGAATTCCGGCCAGCTCTCCTAAAAATTCCTTTTCCGGTTTCGGTATCAACATGGCCCGGAAAGCAATTAATCTGTCTTGCAAAAAAATACCGATCATGTCGCCATTTCCTTGTAAAATATACGTAAATTCATCTTGATAAAGCGGTTGCAAAATTTGTTGTGACTCGAGATTTGCCAACACTTTATTTTGCAACTGCAAAATTTTGGGTAAATCGCCAAGATCCAGGTTGCGGACAAAAAACTCCCTGCCATCGCGAAGTTTCCCCTTCGCCTGAAACTGCATCTCGGTCAGCTCCTTTTCAATCAGACCGACAACTTCGTTTTCATTTCAGTCAATTCATTTAAAACGTTTTCATTCACATCAATACCCAATCCCGGTTTTTCCGGTAACGAGATATACGGAATATCATAATGGAGATTTCCTACATCTTTCGAAAACTTTAATGGACCGGTAATTTCCACACTTGTGATGATTTTTTTCGAAAAAGCTAGGTGTAAGCCTGCACTGGATGAGATGGACGATTCTACCATGGAACCGACTTGACATTCGATTCCGGCCATCTCCGCCATATGGGCTAATTTCATACCAGGATATAGACCACCGCATTTCATCAGTTTAATATTTACCCGGTCGGCAGCCTTCTTTTGAATTATGTCCCTCATTTCTTGCGTGTTCAGTAAAGCTTCATCAGCCATGATCGGAATATCGGTTTTTTGACGGATATTGGCTAATGCATCGATATTATTAGCAAGAACAGGCTGTTCAATCCAATCAATCGGAAGATTTTTTAACATGCGAATCGCTGTAAGAGCCTTTGCCTCGGTTTCCCAGCCTTGATTGACGTCGATCCGCAAATAAGCCTCCTCACCAATCGCATCTTTGATTAATTGAATCCGTTTTACATCTTCTTGAATATTGGAGCCGACTTTGATCTTAAAAGAACGATAGCCTTCTTTCTTGCGCAGTTTCGCTTCCTCTGCCATGTTTTCAGGGCTATCCATACTTAATACCGCCGTGACGGGAAATTTCTCATGATACCTGCCGCCTAACAATGTATAAACCGGCACGCCTAATTTTTTTCCGGCAATATCGTGACAGGCAATATCAATAGCAGCTTTGGCAGTAGGCGCTCCAACCAATTGTTTTTCCATCACATCATGTAATCGTTCAAAATTGCATGGATCCTCTCCTAATACAGCCGGTCCGAGTACATTTTTCAGTACATAGTAAGTACTCTCCCATGTCTCTCCTGTTACATGTTCATCGGGAACTCCCTCACCAAAACCGACGATTCCGTCATCTGTTGTTACTTTAACAATTACCGATGGCATTGTTTCATATTTCGTATAACTGACGGCAAAAGGTTTTGCAAACGGCAATTGTACGGCAAAAATCTCAATTTCTTTGATTTTCAAGTAAATCGACTCCTAGTTGTGAAGTGATTAATTAACTATTGAAAATATTGCAATTTTAATTTAAATTATAGTAAAGAGTTTCCTTTATTTCAACTCTAAATTTTGCGAATCCTTCAAAAAAAGGTGATAACAATGGTTCCAAATTACATGGAAAGGGCAGAAAAATTATTACCAGAAATGACAAAGGGCTTACAAAAGGTTGCGCATTTTTTTATCAACGACCCGGTAACCTTTGCGATTTACCCTGCCAAAAAAATCGGTGAATTTATTGGCGTCAGTGAAACGATGGTGATCCGTTTTTGCAATGCGATCGGTTACGATTTCAGTCATTTGCAGGAAGAAATTCGTCAAGATTTGTTAAAAATAAATCAAAAAAGTCTCGATATGTTTTTTGAACGTTCTCAGAATCATCACAATCAATTTGATAGCATGGAAAAAGATGTCACATTGATTGAGAAAAATTCACAAAGACTGAATCATGAACAAATTAAAAAAGCTGCAAATATGATTTTGCAAAGCGAAAAAAATATTGTAATTGGTTACTACCAATCTTTTTCGTTTGCCCACTGGCTCTATTTCAACTTGAATTTTGTTCATAATAATACGGTTTTATATCGTCCGGAAACGGATGTGAATTTGCTTGAATCGGCTACTCCTAAAACGTGCTTAATCATCTTTTCATTTTATCGCTATGCCATGGAACCCATCCGCATTGCCAAAAAAGCAAAGGAAAAAGGTATCCCCGTCATCGCCATTACCGATTCTTCTGTTGCGCCAATTACCGAATATGCTGATGTTTCCATCGTTATTTATGTCGGGAATATGTTTTCTTTCTTCCAAATCGGCCCCATTGCTTTATCCGTTACTAACGTCATCCTGGATGAAGTGGCCAGATGCAGTACAAATGTAGAAAATAAGGACGAACTGTTTCACTATTTTATTAATCACCGTGATATAAAACCAAATGTGTAGTTTTTAAAAAGAAAAGCGGGCGTATCAAAATGTTGATATTTTCACTTACATGGAAACCCCACAAGCTGGAACAGTTGTCTTTCGCAAAAAAGTAGAATATAATGAAACTAACTATATAACGGGTTATCAAGAGTGAACGAGAGACCTGGCTCGATGACTTCACAGCAACCTGCCTGATCAGGTAAGGTGCTCCAACCAGCAAAGCAAATGCTTTGGATGATAACGGACGGCTGAATAGTCCTTTATTGCTTTCCAAAGCGATAAAGGACTTTTTTCGTTCATGCTTGGTACCCGAAATAATGAGGAGGGATCAAGTTGAATACACAAGGTTTTATTCGGGGAATGATGGCAAAAAATTATAGTAGTGAAAAGTTTTTGGTTCATGTGGCTACTACGGTGGAGAGACAACTTCAAGAATGGAATGAACAATTTGAAATTATGGTAGCGAAATTACAGAACTATTTCTGGATTGTCCGTAACGGTGAAGAATCTATCTATTTTACGATAACGGAACAGGAAGTTGAACAGTTGCAAAATAAATCCCCCTATTCTTTAGATCGAAGAATATGGGAGGAACTGGAAAATCATGGAATAGATATCAAAATTGGCCCTGGAAATTATATGTCTTACGTGTTTCCGGATCGAAGGGAAGATTGAATAAAAATGAATGGATTCAGGAGTACAAAGCAAATCCCCCATCTCCTTCTTAAGAAGAGGTGGGGGATGTTTATGCAAAACGCAAATTTAATTTTGCAGTTATCTTTTCATAGAATCGGAAATTATCCATACCCTGTGTAGTGAAGTTAAGAAAATCTGGACACAAGGACGAAATGAGAATTGGATTAAACGACAATAGTAATTTGTGAAAAACTGTGTTCCATTTCTTAATTTCATCCTGATAATGTTTGTTTGTCTTCTTTTTTCCTTCTCCAGTTCCTGAAGATCGGAACAACGAAAGAAATTAAGGCGACTGTTAGTAAGGCAACAGTAATCGGCTTTTCAAAGAAAATAAGCAAACTTCCATTAGAAATTGTAAGTGCTTGCCGCAATGATTGTTCCATCATGCCGCCTAAAATGAAGGCCAGAAGCATCGGCGCGGCCGGGAAGTTTAAATATGCCATAAAAAACCCGATGACACCGAATAATACGAGCAAAAATAAATCAAAGGTGCGGAAACCCACGCCAT
This sequence comes from uncultured Bacillaceae bacterium, assembly GCA_937951955.1. Lineage (GTDB taxonomy): Bacteria > Bacillota > Bacilli > Bacillales > Caldibacillaceae > CALGAD01. Next base: position 4,192 of record CALGAD010000018.1, on the reverse strand, counting down.
AGACTCCGATAATACAAAATACGATGATTAGTGAAATTAACATCGGTCGCGGAATCTTTAATATTTTAGACAGATACGGAATTAGCGGAAGGTTTAATATTAACAAAATCACATTCCCGATATACATACTGGCGATAACACCCCAAAACACATCAGGGTGCTCGTTCATCAATAAGGGACCGGGCTGAACTCCTAAAACAACTAGTGCACCCAGCATGACCGCTGTAGTACCTGATCCCGGTATCCCCAGACTGAGTAAAGGAACGAATGAACCTGTTGAAGCACCATTGTTCGCCGCTTCAGGTGCCGCAAGACCCGCAACGGATCCTTTTCCGAATTCATGTGGTTTCTTTGATAATCTTTTTTCGGAAATATATGCCAAAAATGAAGCGATCGTTCCACCCGCTCCGGGCAGTACCCCGATTAAGAACCCGAGAATAGACTGCCTGCCCATGGGTCCTGCCATTTCTTTCACTTCTTCTTTATTCAAACGCAAACTACCAAGTTTACTCGTAAAATCGGTAGATTGCTTTCGTTCAAAGATTAGATTACTTACTTCAGCCAAGGCGAATAACCCTAAAGCGATCACTAAAAAATCGATACCTTCCAGTAAATTTACATTGCCCATCGTGAAGCGCTGGGTCCCCGTTTGGGCATCGATTCCGATTGTGGCGATCATAAAACCTAATGTGGCGGATATCAATGCTTTAATTGTCGATCCGTCGGCAAGACTCGAAACCATTACCAATCCCATAAGCATTAAAGCGAAATATTCCGTTGGACCGAATGAAATGGCTAACTGGGCTAATACGGGGGTGAGCAATGTTAATAAAATTACACTGATCGTTCCACCGACAAATGATGCGATGGCTGCGATCGCTAAAGCTTTTCCCGCTTTTCCTTGTTTAGCTAACGGATAGCCATCAAATGTAGTCGGAACGGACATCGATTCACCGGGAGCATTGAGTAAAATGGAAGATGCCGCACCACCATATGCCGCTCCATAATATACTCCAGCCATTAATAAAAGCGCCATGGCCGGGTTCATCCCGTAAGTGATCGGAATCATCACCGCGATGGCCGTAATCGGTCCTAATCCCGGAATCATCCCGATCAATGTCCCCGTTAAAGCACCCAGAAACACGAATAATAACCCTTCTAAACTAAACACGACTTGAAATCCTGTTAAAATCCCTTCAAAAACACCCAAGTCTCATCCCACCTTTTTCCTAAAACGGTAAAATTCCTGCTGGCAATTGGACTTTCAAAAATTGTGTAAATAATAAGTAGATTACGAGTGGAATTGAAATGGATACAATGATATTACTGACCCAGCCCTTATACCCTAAAAACCAGGAAGTTATTAAAATAAATAGGGCTGTCGTAATTACAAAGCCGATGATTTCAAATAAAAGAATATAAATTAAAACGAAAGCAAGAACGGTAAGGATCACTTTTATCTCGCTCTTCGGAATGGATTGTTTCTTTTCAGCATCATCTTTTACAAAAAATAAAAGAATGGATAGAAACAGGAGAATAAAACCAAGGGTTTTAGGTACCATATCCGAATCGACGGGTACATAAGGATAGTCCGGTAAACGGAAACTTGCTAGCAAATAGACGACTGCAATAATGATTAAGATGATGGATACCTTTTTATTTTTCGAATTTAACATGGATATCCTCCTCTATCTATTAAAAGAAGGCCAATGAATAAAAATTCATTGGCACTTTGACTTTTCTAATTTCCTAATCCTAATTCATCCAAAAGCGCCTTCATCGCTTCATTTTCTTTAGCCAAAAATTCTTTATATTCTTCTGAAGTCATAAATAATTCGTCCCAACCAAATTGAGCGCGAATTTCTGCCCAACCTTCGGAATCGTTCAGCTCTTTAAATTTTTCTTCATAATAAGCTAATGCAGCTTCATCCATATCCGGCGGACCGAAGAAGCCGCGCCAGTTAATAAAGGTCGCATCAATTCCTTGTTCTTTCGCGGTCGGGAAGTCTTCCAATACTTCGCCTTTCAGTCGCTCTTCCGCCGTAATTCCGAGTACTTTAATATTTCCGGCTTTTACTTGTTCGATCGTCTCGGCTACACCTGTTGAATATACCTCAACATTACCGTTGAGAAGCTGGGTTAATGCGCCGCCTTCCTGGTCGGATACATACTTAACTTTCGTAATATCCACCCCGGCTTCCTTGGCTACGCGAACAAATTGAATATGGTCCATACTTCCCGGAGCAGATGCACCAATGACGGAAATACTTTCTGGATCTTTTTTCATATCCTCAAATAGTTCATTCAAGTTATTCCATTTCGCATCTGCCCTTACAACAATCGCACCATAGTCGGCAATAAGATTGGCAATCGGTGTAAAGTCTTCATAATTGTATTCCGACTGACCATTGAGAGGAACGAGAAGCATCGGTGGTGAGGTGACAAAAATCGTATACGGGCTATTTTGACCATGAACATATGCCCAGCCGACGGCTCCTCCGCCACCTGGTTTGTTAACGACACCAATCCCTTGATCAATGATTCCCTCTTCTTCTAATACCTTCGCTGCCATCCTGGCAGTTGTATCCCAGCCACTTCCCGGTCCAGCGGTTGCAACGATTTCAATCGGTTGTTCCGGCTCCCATGTTTTTTCACCGGATTCTTCATTGCTGCCACCACCGGTTCCCGAAGAACATGCGGCTGCAAAAAGCATGAGAATCATAACAATGAATACCCCTAGTAATCTTTTCAACTTGTATACCCTCCATTTCGTAATTTTCATTTTAACCCTATCATTCGCACCGATATGATCCACACTAGTTCTTTGCACCTTCACCTCCTGCTTTTTGCAGAGACTGAATTACTGTATCCCTACTATTGAGAATATGTAAACGCATTAATTTTTTTGCGTTTTCTACATCCCTGGCGAGTATTGCTCGCAGAATTGCTTTGTGCTCTTCTATCGCCTGTTGACTGCGATTTTTTTCTACAGCAGTACTTAAGTAGCGGTAACGATCGATTTGGGTTTGAATCGTCTTGATCATTTCTTGATTAATCGGATTTCTACTAAACTTGTAAATCATCGCATGAAAGTTTTTCCCTAATTTCGGTATATCCAGCAAATTCTTACTTTGTTCCATACTCCTTTGCAGGAAGCGCAGCTGCTCAATCTCATTACTGGAAGCCCTTTCAATCGCTTCAACAATGGCCAGTTCTTCTAAAGCGAGACGCACTGAGTAAAGATTCCTGATGTCTTCTTCGGAAATTTTTTTAACGTAGAGCCAACCGTTCGTTTCTTTTTCGATCAGTTGCTGGGCTTCTAATTTTCGGATCGCTTCCCGAATCGGCGTACGGCTAACCCCCAGTCTTTCTTGCCATTCTTCGATATAAATCCTTTGGCCCGGTGACAATTCTCCTCTTATAATTGCTTCTTTCAATTCTTTGTAGGCATATTCAACGGCGGTTTTTCGTATATAAACCATGGAACGACTTCCATCCTTTTATAAATGTATATTGTATAAAAGTATAAAATTTTCATTTTTTTCTTATTATATATTCAAATACCATAAACCGCAATATTTTTTTAATATAAAAAATAGAGAATCTTTCAATGAATATTCTCCTTCTACTCCCCCATGCTTTGTCCACCTTTTTTTTTTACAAAGTATAAATTTTCTAGAGAATATGAGAGATAGTAAGTTAGCAATATATTTTTTCAAAAAAATCCATCACTGTTTTCGCTTCATAACGCTACTCCAGTGATGGACTATAACAAAATTTATCCATTTTTTACAGAGCTTGAACATTCGCTTACAAAAAGTCTATTTCAACTGGTATTCTTTCAATATCTTTTCCAGTTTTAATGCTTTGCCAATATCTCCTTTAATTCGCAGTTTTCCGCTCATATAGGCCATTGTACCGTTTAATTTTCCAGCTAAAAATTTATTAAAGCTTTCGCTCGACATAATCAAGGTGCAGTCGGGATCTGTTTCGGTATCATGAACGACTTTAGCTTTGCCATCCTGGAAGTGTAACTGGAACGAAATTTTGTCATCACCCGTTAATTCAAATTGATAAACGGTTTGCACATCAGCAAATGGTGTCGGGTTATCATTCAACTGTTTTTCGATTCCCTGTAAAATTTCTATCATGAGCCTCATCCCCTTATCTTCTTTTATAGATGTATTATACA
>CALGAD010000017.1 GCA_937951955.1 uncultured Bacillaceae bacterium | reverse complement strand
TTTTTCTTTAATTAAACAAGACAAGTTTGCGAGAAAAATCGCTTGTTTGCAAAAAGACAGTAAGGGTGTATCCAGTTTTTTTTAGAGAGAGCCATTATTAAAAAAGGTGATCGTTTTGGGGAAACAAAAAATAACTGGGTGGATAGCGGTTAGTTTTAGTATTTATCTTTGTATCATTTTTGTTTATTTATTTTTTCTCTATGAAGCAACAGTCCCGTCGCATTATATAGGGACAGCAGCGGATCCGGGGGTTTTTTTATCAGAACAGGAATTTGCCCAATCCGAGCAGTACGGAAAGATCCGGAACTTTCTTTTCTTGCTGGAAGTTCCCCTTGAATGGATTTTTTATTTCCTGCTATTTTTTTATGGAATTGCGGCCCGCTGGGAGTCCCGGGCCAGGAAAATCTCAAGATGGCGCGTGATTCGCTACGCGATCGTTACGTTCTTCTTTTCGCTGACATCCTTTGTCGTCTTTTTCCCGATTCGTTTTGCCAGGTATTATTTTTCACAACAATACGGTATTTCGGTACAAAGTTTCCCTTCATGGTTGAAGGATCGGGGTATCGACTTTTTATTAAGTTGGTTGGTTTTGTTTTTGATCGTTGCGATTTTTTACTGGCTCATCCGGAAAAGTGAGCGACGATGGTGGTTTTATGCCTGGTTGCTGGCGATTCCCGTTGCGTTATTTATGATGTTTATTCAACCAGTTTTGATCGATCCGCTCTATAATGAATTTTCACCATTAAAAAATGAGGTTTTGGAAAAGAAAATATTGCATTTGGCAGAAGAAAGTGGTGTGCCGGCAGACCGGGTTTATGAGGTGAGTATTTCTGGAAAAACGAATGCGTTCAACGCGTACGTGACCGGAGTCGGATCGAGTGCACGCATCGTGTTATGGGATACGACACTGGAACGACTGGAAGAGGATGAGATTCTTTTCATCATGGCCCATGAGATTGCCCACTACGTAGAAAAACATGTATATATCGGAATGGCGGCCTATTTATTGCTCGGACTCGTACTTTTATTTTGTTTAAATACTCTATTGCAAATCATGCAAAAGAAAGGATGGATTCCAACTTACCGGAGTATGGCCACGTTTCCGCTCATTCTCTTGATTTTTTCGATGTTGACATTTGTGGCACGGCCTCTGGAGAATGCTTTCTCCCGACATCTGGAGTGGCGGGCAGATCGTTATGCGATTGAATTAACGGAAAATGTGGATGCCGGAATTTCAGCTTTTCAGAAAATGGCAAGGGCGGGTCTTAGTGAAACGTATCCACCTGTGATCATTAAATGGTTGCGTTATACCCATCCACCGATTGCCGATCGCATTACTTACATTCAATATGATCAAACCGGTGATGAATGAAAGAGGAGATGCCTTTTTCTGAATGTATCCACTATTGATTCATTGTCAAGTGAGGGGGGACAATCATTTTCTAACGGTTGTGAAGTTTTTTAACCACAAGGTTCGCATTTTCGTTTCGAACATTTTATTTAAAGGGTTAACGAACCCTATGCAACAGATCCGGGAAGGGAATATGCATTGTTTCAACAGCGGGGATTGATGGACTGAACGAACTAGTCCCGCCAGTTCCCGCATTCTCATTGAACATGTTATTGCAGAAATATCCCATCTTTTGGCGTGAATAATTATTTTCTGAAAAACGGTAAATGTAAACAAACGGTGGCGCTGATCGTTTGCAGTATTATAAATTTTGGTGAAAAACAATGTCGAATATGATAATATAAAACTGAAAATTGTAAATATTCAAGGGAGGAGAGAAACTACTTGGTAAAACAGAGAGAATTCGCACTAAGTCCCCAAGTAATGATCATCCTTCCTCACCAATACGGAAGCAAATTGTACTCAAAACTAATTGAAGTGGATCATGAATATACGGTTCCGTTAAAGCCTTTAGATATTGTTAAAAAAAGCTGCCGTTACTATGCTTCAAGTTACTCGGGCCGGAAAGAGGGCACGAAGGCACTGATCGGTGTTACCCATAAGGCGCCGATTGTTATTGATCCGTATCAAGGGATTTATCTTTTTCCCACTGCCTCACCGGGACGAGCCGACTGTATCTGGATTTCCCACAGTCATGTTGAAGATTTTCAAAAAGCTGAACATAGTAAAACGGAAGTGCTCTTTTCCAACGGTCAAAGTCTTGTGATTAGTGTCTCTGCCCATACGTTCCAGCAGCAAATGTACCGGACTTTAAATTTGCGGGCAAAAATCGAACAGCGACTCGCTGAATATGACATGCAAACGTATCCGTTTTTCCATCCGAACTTTTCCATGGAACGGTCAAATGTATATCAGATTTATCCAAAGGACTCGTCTCTGACGCCATTATCAAAAAATCGCTTATACAAAAAATAGGCTAACAGTTCCTCGACTTTGTTACGAATGCGCGGGTTGAAGTAGCTGTGATATTCTTGAAATCCCTTATAAATGAAGAGATAGGTTGTAAACGTATCGTCCCGCCTTATTTCCTGGACTTTCATTCCCTTTTTTTTCATATCCCGTTTAATATAAAATAATTGCTCATGAATCGTCTGCATCGTTTCCTGGATCCACTCTAAATAAGGTTTCGGCAATTTGAACGGGCTATTTTTAATGATGAGGAGATCCCTTTTCAATACGCTTAATACCATCGGATAGTAAATGGCCTTTTCCAAAAGATCCCGATCGTCAGACGGAATACGGGTCATTTTTTTACACCTCCCGATACGAACTTTTGTTCGATTTGTTATGTTTTATTATACCTTCTTTTGTTCTGGAAAGAAAGGGTTATCTCCGAATGTCAACATGAGGGGACCGCTATTTCCTTCCAGACCTAAAAATCTTGTCTTCCTCCTTATTGTTTACTGTAAGGTGAAACATAAAATATTATAAGACAGTTAAAATGTGTTATAATCTTGCTAATAGTAATAAAATTCATAGCAGGGGAGATGATGAAAATTAGAGGAATTGAAGCAGAAGACTTATACCGTTTAGCATCCGTGACTGATCCGCGATTGTCACCGGATGGCACAAAAGCAGCCTTTGTACATACAACGATGTCGAAAGAAAAAAATGACTATGTGTCCAACATATTTGTCCTCGATTTGCCAACCGGAGAATACGAACAGTGGACGTATGGCAAAGATCGCAATACAGCGCCGCGCTGGTCTCCCGATGGTAAAAAGCTTGCCTTTGTTTCGAACCGGACCGATAAAAATCAGATTCATGTCATGCCGGTAACAGGTGGAGAGGCAAGGCCAGTGACGAAGTTAAAAAATGGCGCAACGAACCCGGTCTGGTCGCCCGATTCGAAAACGATTGCTTTTCATGCGGTTGTAAAATCCGGTGAACCGCTTGAAGCGACAGAGAAGGAAGAAGAGAACAAGAAAAAAGAACCCGAGCCGGTTGAAGTGACAAAAATGAAATATAAGGCTGACACCGTTGGTTTATATACGGGAAAATATCAGCAGCTTGCCCTGTTAGATGTTGAAACGGAAAAGGTAGAATTGTTAACGGAAGAAGAACGTCATCATACTGTATTAGACTGGTCCCCCGATGGACGGTATTTAGTCTTTAGCGCCGATTATAGCGAGGATGAGGATTTTTCGTTCATTCAAGATATCTATTTATATGATCTGGAGACCAAGGAAAAACGGAACTTAACGAATGGACAGGGCCTATTTTTTGATGGGAAATTTTCACCGGATGGCCGGTATGTCGCCATGATCGGCAATGATTTTACCTATAAAAATGCGACGTTGAATGGCGTCTGGCTCTATGACCTTGAAAATCAGGAATTAAAGAACATCTCCCAATCATGGGATATCCCGGTTGGTGATTATGTGGCAGCGGATTTCCAGCAGGGAGCAGTCTCACCGGGAATTATCTGGACAGGAGACAGTTCGGGGATTTATTTTACAGCTTCCGAATCTGGCAGTGTTAATCTATACTTTACAGATCTCGCAGGAAATTATCGCGCCGTGACGAAGGAAGAAGGCCATCTCTTCGGGGTAAGTCTCACCGCCGGGAAGGCCGTCGCGACGGTCAGTTATCCGGTGGAACCGAGTGAAGTGTATTCCATTGATTTGTCCACTGGAAAACTGGACAAATTGACGAGCTTTAATAAGAAAGCCCTGGAAAATATCGAATTGTCCCGACCCGAAAGTTTCACTTATAAAAGTGTCGATGACTGGACGGTTCATGGCTGGATCATGAAACCAGTAGGATTTGAAGAAAGGAAGAAATATCCGCTGATTCTGGAAATCCACGGCGGTCCGCATACGATGTATGCCAATACGTATTTCCACGAAATGCAAATGCTGGCAGCGCAAGGGTTCGCGGTTTTATACGTCAATCCCCGCGGTAGCCACGGTTACGGTCAACAGTTTGTTGATGCTGTACGGGGAGATTACGGCGGAAAAGATTATGAAGATTTAATGGCCGCAGTTGACTATGCTTTAGAAACCTTTGATTTTATTGATGAGACACGCCTTGGTGTGACCGGGGGCAGTTACGGTGGTTTTATGACGAATTGGATTGTCGGTCATACGAACCGGTTTAAGGCGGCGGTTACCCAGCGTTCCATCTCCAACTGGATTAGCTTTTACGGTGTAAGTGATATCGGCTATTACTTCAATGAATGGCAGCATTTATTAGATAAGAACGATTTTGAAGGGTTATGGAAGATCTCACCCCTTCGTTATGTCGATCAGATTGAAACTCCCCTTCTTATTTTGCATAGCGAGGAAGATTTGCGCTGTCCGATCGAACAGGCCGAGCAATTATATATCGCATTAAAACACCGCCGGAAAACGACGAAACTGATTCGCTTCCCGAAATCCAATCATGAACTTTCAAGAAGCGGTATTCCGAATTTGCGGATGCGCCGCCTGCATTATATTAAAGATTGGTTTATCGAATATTTATCGAAATGATCGAAAGGGTTTTGAAAATAGGTAAGAAAAGGGAAACTAGCGTTTTTTCTTTTCTTGCCTATCTATTTTTGTTATGGTAAAAAGAACAAACAGTTGCGCATGCAGCTAAGGCTTGCAAAATTATCGGCTAATTAACCACTTTTATGTTATATTAAGAAAACAGATAAATGGAGTTATACATAATTGCAATTTATTCATCTTTTTTATAAAGGGGTTCTTTGATGGACTGGAACGAAATTTTGGACTGGTTTACATGGGAAAATCTACTTCTTGCGATTAGCCATTATCGCTCCTGGGGACCGCTACCCGGTCTAGCTTTACCGATTATAGAAGCGTTTTTACCTTTCTTACCTTTAATGGTTATCATTATGGCGAATGCCAGTGCATTTGGCTTGGTGAACGGATTTATCATATCGTGGCTAGGTACAAGCATCGGGTCGTTGCTCGTATTTACGATTATTCGTAAATTAGCGAAAACCCGATTTGTCAGCTATTTTACAAGGAAAAAGCAAGTGCGAAAACTTTTAAATTATGTGGAGCGGCGTGGATTCGGTTTGCTATTTATCCTGTACTGTTTTCCCTTCAGTCCTTCATCGATTATTAATCTCGTTGCCGGGCTTTCGAAAGTCAGCTTCCATCAATTTGCCCTGGCTGTTTTTTCCGCAAAAATGGTCATGGTTTTTATGATTAGCTTTATCGGTCATGATATTCCGTCTCTGATTAAAAATCCTCTTCAGACGACGATTGTGATCATTGCCATCGTCGTTCTCTGGTGGGCAGGGAAACGAGTGGAAAACTGGTTAAATCAAAAAGTGGATAATGAAGAGCGGATGAGCAAAGTAAAAGAACATGAGAATTGATTTCTCAATGTTCTTTTTTCATTTTACTCCCTTTCATGTTCCAGTTAAAAAGTAAATTTCCTAAAAAGAGGATGAATAATATCACCAGGAAATGATGGTAGGAAAATCGAGCTGCGACAAGTGACCCGAGACTGGCACCGATGAGTAGAATGAACGAATACAGGGAAAGAGCCTTTCCTTTTAACACGCCGGCTTCCCGACCGATTTTATCAATGACCGCTGGAATTAATAAGGAAATCGCCGCTACAAAGTAAATCGAGATGAACGCAATGGCCAGGGGATTGGCATTGTAAAACAATAGGAACACACTGGCGAGTACGAGGAATATGCCGCGACGGGTCAATTTTGTCGTGCCCCACTTTTTGATAAACGTGCCGGTCATGATTGCCGGAATCACCCCTAATAAACCGAAGGAGCGGATTAACAATAAATCCCCTTCTTTATCGGCGAGATAATAACTTAACCCTTCATAAAAACCGACAAAGGAAAAGAGCAAGGTAATGACGATACCGTATAAAAAGAGCAATGTCCGATTTTTCAGGACATTTTTCATTTTATGCACGATTTCAGTCAACGATTCCTTAGTCCTCTGCTGAGTTTCCACCCGCGGTAAGATGATTAAATTTGCGCTAAACAGGAAGAGATAAAGATAACAATAGAACACATAGACCGCTGACCAGGAAGCGGTAGCCAGCTGGCTGCTTAACAATTGCCCGATGATACCGGCACATAAAAACCCACAATTGATTAAAGCAATCCAGAAAGTGCGCTGGCGTTGATCGGGATATATATGGAAGCACAAATTGAACGAAACCGGTGCGAAGCTTGCTAAAGTAAAGCCCTGCAAACCGCGGAAAGCGATGAGAGTGATCGGGTCACTACTGAATGATACGAGAATACTCGTTAGTGCCGAAAGCAGTAAGCCGGAAACGATGATTCGCTTTAAACCGATTCTTTCGGCGATAATTCCAAAAAAGAGCAAACCAAAAGCATAGCAAAGTGTAAAGGAGGCGCTCCCGTAAGAAACTTGCCGGGCGCTTATGCCAAACTCAGAACTGATCAGCGGATATAAAGGAATTAATGAATAAATATTACAGGCGATGAAAACGCCCGTGATGACGAGTATTATTCCTGCCCATGTGAGCTTGTGTTTCACCTTTTATCACCTCCTGATATTGTATTCAATGAGCTGTTGTCCTGTCCGTTCTACTTTTTGTATCCGTTTGCACATGACGGTTTCTATTTGGGAAATATGGTAAAATATACACAATAAAAAATGCACCACGTTTTGACGCTTTTTGTCGTGATTTGGATATGAGAAAGGGGAATCAGTATGTCCTTGCGATTTGTCATCGGTCGGTCGGGAAGTGGGAAGACGACCTATCTCCTCAATGAATTGAAGCAACGGATTTTATCGGAGCCGGCAGGGAATCCATTAATATACATCGTTCCGGATCAAATGACGTTTCTTTCGGAATACAAGTTACTTTCCGATCCAGAAATAGCTGGCATCATGCGCTTGAACGTCTATAGTTTTGCCCGTCTTGCCTTGCGCGTTTTACAGGAGACAGGCGGAATGAATCGCATCCATATTGATTCCACAGGGATGCAAATGTTAATTAAAAAGGTGATCGATGATAATAAAGAAAAGCTTCAGGTTTTCCGCCAGGCTTCTGACAAATTCGGCTTTCTATCGTATGTGGAAAATACATTAACTGAATTAAAACGGTACAATATAAGGCCTGAGGAATTACAGCTTTATCGTGATGATAACGACTTGCCGCAGACGTTGCAGGATAAAATGCACGATCTGGAAATTATTTTTCGGGAATTTGCACTCTATATTAAAGAAAAGTATCTCGCTTCCGAAGATTATCTAGCCCTGTTTGTACAGAAGATACCGGAATCCAGCTATTTACAGAGGGCGGAAATTTATATCGATGGGTTTTACGATTTTACACCGTTAGAGTATTCCATCATCGCTGAACTCCTAAAAGTATGTCCACGGGTGACAGTGGCACTCCCTGTAGATAAACCGTATCCGGATGCAGCTCCGGATGCACTGAATTTATTTGCAACCCCGGGAGGTACATACAGTTCGATATACGAAATCGCCCAAACGAATGGAATCCCTATCGAAAAAGACGTGCTTTTGCCGGGACAACCGCGGTTTTCCCATCCATCCCTGGCCCATCTGGAAAAATATTTTTCCGACATGCCGGTTATCCCTTTTAAAGATGAGAGCCATATCGCGATTGCCGAGGCCGCCAATCCACGTGCGGAAATCGAGGGGATTGGCCGGAAGATTATTTCTTTAGTTCGCGAAGACGGATACCGTTTTAATGATATCGCGGTTTTACTGCGTGATAGCGAACGATATCACGATTTGTTCGACACAATTTTTACGGATTTAGGCATCCCCTATTATGTTGATAAAAAACGCTCCATGTTACATCATCCCTTGATTGAACTTGTTCGTTCGACCCTGGAGACAATCACGAGTTTCTGGAGACGGGACCCCCTTTTCCGGGCTATCAAAACTGACTTGCTGTTTCCGTTAAATAGCTCGCTGAAGGAATTGCGGGAAAAAATGGACCGCCTGGAAAATTACTGTTTAGCATACGGAATTCAGGGTCAGCGCTGGGTGAGTCGGGAAAGATGGCATTACCGCCGGTTCCGCAGTTTAGATGCTCATTTCCCGCAAACCGATGAAGAAAAGGCGATTGAAGATGAGCTCAATACCAGCCGGGATCTGGTGAGAAAGCCGATCATGCGCCTGGCAAAACGGCTGCAAGAAGCGGACAATATCCGGGCTATGTGTGCGAGCCTGTTTACGTATTTAGAAGAATTGGAAATTCCGGCGAAGCTTGAGAAGATGCGCCTGGCGGCCGAACAAGAAGGCAATCTCTTGTTAAGCCGTGACCATGAACAGGCGTGGAATGCGATTTTAGATCTTCTCGATCAGCTCGTGGAAATTTTAGGGGAGGAAAAGGTCAGCATGAAGCAATTTGCTGAATTGATTGACTCCGGTTTGGAGAGCTTGACCTTTTCCAATATACCGCCGGCAATCGATCAAGTCGTGATTGCGGATATGGAGTTATCCCGTCTTGACGATATTCGCGTTGCCTTTGTGATCGGTTTAAATGACGGGGTTTTACCGAAAAAATTTGTCGACGAGGGCATTTTATCCGATGAAGATCGGGAAACGTTACATGCAAAAGGATTAACCCTGGCGCCAACAACAAAAGAGCGGCTGCTCGATGAGGAATTTGTTGCTTACAAAACCTTGACCATCGCCCACGATTATTTATATGTAAGCTATCCTGTCGCAACAGAAGAGGGCGATGCCTTGATTCCTTCCCCGTATATTAAACGATTGAAGGATATGTTTCCGAACCATCGCCGCTATCGCTGGGAAAATGAGCTGAACAATCTCGATACCGATGAGCAATTAGATTTTATTGTGAATGAAAAGCAGGCACTGACCTACGTCACCAGCGAATTGCAGCGCTATAAGCGGAAAGAACCGATTAGTCCGATTTGGTGGGATACGTATAACTTCTTGATCAAAAGCGACAAAAAAGAACATATCCGGCGGGTTTTAGCGAGCCTGTTTTTCGAGAACAAAGCGGTACGCCTGTCCCGGACGACGGTAAAAGAACTATACGGTGATGTATTGCAAGGAAGTATTTCCCGCATGGAGCTATTTAATAGTTGTGCCTATCAACATTTCCTGAACCATGGCTTGCGCCTCAGGGAGCGGGAAGTATACCGTCTCGATGCCCCGAATATCGGTGATTTGTTCCACGGTGCCCTGAAATTCATCGGTGAAACCATCAGAAACGCCAAGTTATCATGGGCGAATTTAACAAACGATGAAATAGTCCGGTTAGTGAAAGAAGCGATGAAAGAACTGGCACCGAAATTGCAAAACGAAATTCTACTAAGCTCGAATCGTTATCAATATTTGAGCCGGAAATTGGAAAAAGTGATTTACCGGGCGACAAAAGTGATGAGCGAGCAGGCGAAGTTGAGTGGCTTTGCACCTGTTGGTATGGAAGTGTCTTTCGGTCCGAAGGGGGACTTGCCTCCGGTTCGCTTCCGCCTGAAAAATGGGGCGGAGATGCAATTGGTCGGACGGATTGACCGGGTCGATGAAGCGGAAACCGATGACGGCATCTTCTTGCGGGTCATCGATTATAAGTCCAGTCACCACGAACTCAATTTAACGGAAGTCTACTATGGCCTGGCGTTACAGATGCTTACATATCTTGATATCCTGGTCCGCTACTCGGAAAAGTTAATCGGAAAACGAGCGGAACCAGCCGGAGTGCTGTATTTCCATGTTCATAACCCTCTCGTTAAGACTGAAAAGCCGCTCAGTGATGAGGAAATTGCTAAACGATTGTTTAAAGAGTTTAAAATGAACGGTCTTGTCGTTTCTGATCCGGATATTATTCGTCTGATGGATACGTCTTTAGAAAACGGGGGACGTTCGCAAATTATTTCCGCCGGGATTTCGAATAAGGGTCAAATTTATAAAAATTCCCAGGTCGCTCCCCGGGATGATTTTGATGATTTACGGAATTATGTCGGCCGGGTTTTTGAAAATACAGGTAATGAAATCGTGTCCGGAAATGTGGATATTTATCCGTATAAATTGAAGGATCGGACGGCCTGTGACTTTTGTCCATTCCATTCGATCTGTCAATTCGATAGTTCCTTGAAAGAAAATAATTATCGCATCCTCCCCTCATTAAAGAAAGATGAAGCATTACAGTTGATGAAGGAGGCAGTAAGGAAATGACGATACCGGAAAAGCCGAGTCACGTAACCTGGACAGATGAACAGTGGAAAGCCATTCATGCGAAGGGACAGGATATTTTAGTCGCTGCAGCGGCGGGGTCGGGGAAGACGGCGGTGCTTGTCGAGCGCATCATCCAAAAAATTATCGACCCCGCTGATCCGGTCAATATCGATGAAATATTAGTAGCGACTTTTACGGATGCAGCGGCTCAAGAAATGCGCCACCGCATCGGTTTGGCGATTGAAGAGGAAATTAAAAAGAATCCAGCGTCATATCATTTGCGCAAACAGTTGAGTCTTTTAAATAATGCCTCCATATCCACATTGCATTCCTTTTGCCTCAATGTCGTTCGCAAATATTATTACGCGATTGACATTGATCCGGGTTTTCGGATCGCCGATGAAACGGAAAGTGATCTGTTAAAAGAAGAGGTACTGGAGGAGCTTTTGGAGGAGGAGTACGGGAAAGAAAATAATGACCCGTTCTACCGGGTTGTCGATACTTTTACGAGGGACCGTTCGGATCAGGACTTAACCGAATTAATATTAAAACTATTTGAATTTTCCCGTTCCCATCCCGATCCGGAGGGCTGGCTTGATCAATTTGTTGAAATCTATGAATGCAAGGGGATTGAAAGAGTGGATGATCTCCCCTTTATCGGGCCGCTGCTTTTAGATATTGAACTGCAGTTAAAAGAAGCGCGCAACATGTTCCAGCAAGGGCTGGAAATGACCCGTCTTCCTGGCGGACCGACTCCGCGGGCGGAAAACTTTGAAGCGGATCTGGAAGTCGTTGATCGTTTATTAGCAGCCAAAAATGAATCGTTTTCCCGGCTATATACGGAGATACAACTTGCCTCATTTGGTCGTTTAAAATCATGTCGTGGCGATGAATTTGATCCGGACCTCGTGGAAGAATCAAAACATATTCGTGATAAAGGAAAAGACATCATTAAAAATGTCCAGGAGCAGTTTTTCTCCCGCAAACCGGAAACCTTTTTAAACGATTTACGGGAAATGCAGGAACCGGTAGCCGTGCTCGTTAGTCTCGTTAAAAAGTTTGCCGAAAGACTCGCCGAATTAAAGAAAGAAAAAGGGCTCGTCGATTTTTCCGATCTGGAACATTTTACTTTGCAAATTTTAGGTAAGAAAAATGGAGCAACAGGTGAACTGGAACCGACCGATGCAGCTCTGGATTATCGCAAGAAATTTAAAGAAGTGTTCATTGATGAATATCAAGATACGAATATGGTGCAGGAGCAAATTTTACAACTCGTAAAAAAGCCGACGGAAGCCGAAGGAAATCTTTTTATGGTTGGCGACGTGAAGCAGTCGATTTATCGCTTCCGTCTGGCGGAACCGATGCTCTTTTTACAGAAATATCAGCGCTTCAATACAGACGGTAAAGATTCAGGCTTGCGCATCGATTTAGCTAAAAACTTCCGTAGCCGGAAGGAAGTGCTGGCCGGAACGAACTTTTTGTTTAAACAGCTAATGGGTGGTCAAGTGGGTGAAATTGAATACGATGAGCGAGCAGAACTCAAAAAGGGGGCGCCCTATCCAGAAGAGGACCGTTTTCCGGTTGAACTGGCCATCTTGTATAAAGAAGGTGGAAAGGAGCAGGAGCCGGCAGGCGATAGCGATGAAGACGGTGACTTTTTCAGCCAGGAAGAAATGGAACAGTCAGAAATGGAAGCGAAATATGTAGCGCGGCAAATTCGCTCGTTCATTGATGAGGGCAAACAAGTTTTTGACCCGAAAACGAAAGCGTACCGACCGCTTCAATATAAAGATATCGTTATTTTGCTCCGTTCGATGAATTGGGCACCTAAATTTTTAGAGGCGTTGAAAGATCAAGATATTCCCGGGTACGCGAATGTGTCGAGCGGTTATTTCCAGACGGCGGAAATCATGACGATGCTTTCCCTGCTTAAGGTGATCGATAATCCGTACCAGGATATCCCGATTGCTTCTGTCCTCCGTTCTCCGGTTGTCGGGCTGAATGAGGAACAGTTAGCCCGCATTCGGGTTATCGATAAGCGAGGAGCTTTTTATGAAGCGGTGAAACAATTTGCCTCCAGTCGCCATAACAATGCGGAAGATGAAGAGATAGCGGCAATGCTCGTAAACTTTTTGCAAGATTTAGAGCGGTGGCGTTCCCTTGCCAGGGAAAACTCGCTATCCGATTTAATCTGGCAAATTTATCGCGATACGGGATTTTATGATTATGTCGGCGGTCTTCCCGGTGGCAAACAGCGGCAGGCGAATTTGCGTTCCTTTTACGATCGAGCGCGAAACTATGAATCCACCTCATTTCGCGGACTCTTTCGCTTCTTACGATTTATTGAAAGGATGCAGGATCGGGGCGATGATTTAGGGGAGGCACCATTTCTGGGGGAACAGGAAAATGTTGTTCGCCTCATGACGATTCATAAGAGTAAGGGACTAGAATTCCCGGTTGTCTTTATTTGCGGTCTTGGCCGCAAGTTCAATATGCGCGATCTATATAATCCGTATTTGTTTGATAAAAATTTTGGATTTGCGACGAATTATATAAATCCGGAAAAGCAAATCACTTATCCATCCCTCATTCATATGTCGATATCGCGAAAAAAACGGCTCGAGCTGATCGCTGAAGAGATGCGGGTTTTATATGTGGCGATGACCCGGGCTAAGGAAAAATTATATTTAGTCGCATCGACGAAACAACTGGAAAAATTGCTGGATCAATGGAAACAACATGTGGATCACCCGGACTGGTTGCTGCCTGAATACACCCGTCTGAAAAGCATGAGCTATTTAGACTGGATCGGTCCTGCACTCGTCCGCCATCGCGATGGGAAACCATTAGTAGGCGATGTAACGGTCCAGCCAGATGATGAACTGTATCATCATGAATCAAGCTGGCAGATTGAACTGATTAGTGAACAGCAATTAGCGCAAAGTGAAAGTGAAGAGGAAAGTGCCGAAGAACAATTGCTTAACTTTGTAAAGGAAGGAAAAGCCGTTCCGGTTGAATCCGAATGGAAAGAAAAAATTCACCAGCAGCTTACGTGGCAATATCCGCATCGACATGCGACATTAAAGCATAGTAAACAATCGGTTTCCGATTTGAAACGGCTGTGGGAAGCTCGCGATTCAGAAAGCGGCATCGACTTAATTCGCTCATTCCCGCGTCCGATTACAACCCGTCCGAAATTTTTGCAAGAACAGGCACTTACGCCGCAAGAAAAAGGAACAGCCATGCATATAGTTATGCAGCATCTCGACTTTTCGATTGAACCAACGAAGGCATCGCTTGCCGAACAAGTTCATTTACTAGAGGAAAAGGAATTATTAACGGCGGAAGAAGCGAGCAGCATCGATATCGAAGGCATCCTCGGGTTTTTCGAGACAGAAATCGGTACGCGCATTCGCAATGCCAGATGGCTTAAGCGCGAAATTCCCTTTAGTTTGGCGATGAATCCACAAGATATTTATACGGATTGGGAAGGGGAAGACGATACCGTATTCATCCAGGGGATTATCGATTGTTTATTTGAAGATGATGAAGGATTTGTCCTCCTCGATTACAAAACAGATCAAATTACCGGACGATTCCCACAAGGATTTGAACAGGCCCGCCCTGTTTTACTGAAACGGTATCAGACGCAAATCACTTTATATCGTAAAGCTGTGGAAGCTATATTAAAGCGAAAAGTTGATGCGAGTTACTTGTTTTTCTTTGACGGGAGCCATTTATTAAAGGTAAATTAAACAAAGTTTTTAAAAGGGCTGTCTAATAAGTCCTAAAAATCAATGCAAGTGGAAGGAACATTTTTCCATTTTCCACTTGCATTGTTTGGTTTTATCTGAAGGTAGCTTGAGAAAGTCTGCTACTTTCAGAATGTTATAACACCGAGTGTTCGAACTCGGTGTTTTTTATGGACAAATTACTGATTGGCCGTCTGCGGTTGATCTACTACATCCGGATCGAAAGCATTGACGGCATTAAAACCGTTATTGGTTACCACAAAAGTCCCGATATTACCGGAGCCGGATCCTGTATTTTCTTTACCGACGGACTTGGGAGAAATATTCAAGGTATCGCCAAAATTTACGACACCGCCACCGACTGTCACGATTTGAATCGATCCTACGATTGCTGGCATGAACAACATCCTTTTTATTCGATTCATCCTGGAAAAGACCAGGGAATCATGCGCTCGTGTTATAACATGGATATGCACGAAATTTATAAAAGTGTTGCTTATTTCTTCTCTTTGATGATGTGACGGATATATTTCAAACGGCTTTCTAAATTCGCATGTTCATTGCTGCCAATATGCAGCAAGGAAGCCCCTGATATGCGCTCAATGCAAACTTTACCGACGCGAATTTGACTCGATAAATTTTGTTTTTTCATAAGAAGCGGCTGCAGATCACCGGTGAAAGGAACGGGGGTCGTAAAGATGGGAAATTGCTGGAAATCCCCTTCCTGCCCCCAAAATCTTGGCTTCTCGCGCACAACCGCTAACGCTTTGGCATCCCCATAAATCTCTTTGGAATCTCCGATTTGGACAACAGAACCGCTAACAGCGACATTGACATGGATATAGCTGACATTCGATATTCGTTTAAACATCTTAATCCCGTTCCGGAGCAATTGGAATCAACGGACCGATATACTGGGATTCCAGGGGAGTGTCGAAAAAGGAAATAGCTTCGATACAATTCGTATCCCCAACAAGCACGATAGATGAACCGGAGACGCCTTTGATATCCACCGTTCCGACATATAAATCTTTATTCGTCACATCGAGTAACACTTTTCATCAGTCTCCTTTCATTGGAAATTGTTCGAAAAACTTCTGTACAGCGTCTGCGATATCCGTTTTCATTTTCTTGATAATTTCGTGTTCATCGAGGCTTTCAATGTTCGTGCGGTTTTCCTGGAGCTGCTGTTTGAGATAAAACTCAATTCGTTCCCGTAACTGTTTGCGAATATCTTGTTTAATAAATTCCGTATATGAATCATCAAGGGTTACATGCAGCTTTTCTTTTATTTTTTCGATTTCCTGCGGTAGATTGTGATCTAAATAATGGCTGAGCTCTTCTTCGATGCGTGCCCGCATCTGTTGGAAATACTTTCCTTGCATTTGTTGGAAGGGCAGGGGATCGATGGAAAACTCATCCATATCCTGCAAGTCTTGCGGATTCAAACCGATATTCAACGTTCCTTCTAACCGATCAATTTTTAACTGATCAAACTGATATTCAATACGATCAATACGGAGCGGAGGTTGCTTTTTTATTTCCTCCAATTCACTTTGTAATGAAAGCTGCTTTTTCTTTAACTGTTGAAGCAGCTTTTCCTGGCGTTCCAGCTGTTTTGACAATTGGTGGAGCGTATAGTAAAACTCATTCGTCATGTATCCACAACCTTTCTTTTGAAATATCACCCGGGTTTACGAAATGGTTATCTTCCTCATTCACGAACTACTGCTGTAAAGGAAAGGATTGTAAAGAGGTGGTCACAAACCCGCCCAGATTGGTCGTTGTTTCGGCGGCTTCTTTAAATCCTCCGGAATTCGTGATAGTCGAGCGGGCTCGGATAGAGCCGGCTGTGCCAATCTGGACGATGGCGGAGTTGGCCATCGAGTTAATCCGTAAGATATTGATTTGAATAGACTGGTGCACATAAATATTCATCATTCTCCACCTTTTTTGTATTTGAATAAACGATGTAGAAAAACACTAGGAAAACTTACTTATAAATCTCCGCGAATATTGTGAAAAAGTCGTTTTTTCATCCTATTTATTGATTAAAAATAACAGGCTGATCTATCACTTCATTATCCTCTGTTTTCGTAATGTTTTGATGGTTGTATACGTAAAGTTTATCTGCTTGATTGAACGATCCGGAACCTGAAAATGTTTTTGCTTCGGAATGGGGTGCGATTCGGTATACATCCCCGATATGAAAAACGGAGGCATTGCCAATGTTTGTTACATGCACAATTCCAACGATGGCCGGCATTTTTTCACAACCTCCTTAAAGGGTCTTTATATTTTATGAAAATGAGCGGCTGATGTGATACTTTCGCCTAATTTCTAGTGAGGTTACAAAATTTCCGTTATAATGGAGGTGATAATTGAGGGAATTTTCGGAAATGTGATGATTCCTGTGTTGAGGTGGTTTTATAGGTGACAAACAGAAGTCAGGTACCGGGTTTATTTCGGGAAAGAATATTAGCGATTGATGCGATGCGCGGCCTTGCTATACTCGGAATTTTTCTTGTGAATATGCAATCTTACGCCTTGCCAATTTTTTATGTTGATCCAATGGATTTTAGCAAAACAGATCTCGACCGCTTCGTATTTGGAATCATTGATGTACTGGTGCAGGCAAGTTTTTATCCATTATTTGCTATACTATTCGGCTGCGGTTTAACGATCATGTATGAAAGGGCGAAGGAAAGGGAGCAAAATTTTACGAAAATCAGCTTGCGCAGAATGGGGATATTATTGCTGTTTGGCATGATCCATGCTTTTTTCCTCTGGCCAGGGGATATTCTAATCATTTATGGAGTCTTCGGTTTTTTATTGATTTTAATTGTAAAAATGGAAGTAACCCCGAAAGCACTAATGATTTTTGCAATCATTTTATATTCGGTACCGTGTTCCCTTTTTCTACTTCTCTACCATGCGCTCTTTCATTTCGGGATTTTAAGCCTGGAAGATTTATATGAACCTGAAGCTGCCCGCTCGGCCATCGAAATTTACAGTACGGGAAGTTTTCTGGAGATAACGGAACAGCGGATTTTTGAATGGTTCCTCATTAATGCGGGTGGAATCATCTTGTTGATATTCATGGTCTTTCCCCTGCTCATGATCGGGGTAAGTCTGGCAAGAAGTGGTAAATTCATCCCGAGTCCGGAAAACAAAGTCTTTTTCCGAAAATTATTGTATTTTACCTTTCCGGTCGGTATCTTTTTTAAATTAACACCTTATCTTTTTCCAGGCGTGTATGTACTGGAGCAGTTTCAAGATTTATTTGGGGGACCGATCCTTACTTTCGCCTACATTTCACTGATTTATTTACTTGCCAATTCATCCCGCTTCACAAGGATTATTCAGCTCTTTAGCGCAGTTGGAAAACTGGCATTAAGCAATTATATTTTCCAGTCTCTCATTAGCACCTTCCTATTTTATAGTTACGGGCTGGGACTTTTTGGAACTATTTCCTATACAGAATGTGCGCTGATCGTGATGGTGATTTTCCTTATCCAGCTTATCTTCAGTCGTGTTTGGTTAAACCATTTCCGTATGGGACCGCTCGAATGGCTCTGGCGCCGGGGAACATATGGAAAAATTCCAAATATCAAATTAAAGAAGGAGTCGATGTCGTAATGAAATGGGCAACGGTGCAAAATCAGGCAGGAGAACAATTTGTTGGCATTGTCGTGGAGGATGGGAAAACGATTGTTCATTTAAAAAAATTAGCCGAACTTGTTAACTGGCCGGAAAAAGTTCCTGACAATATGCTCGGGGTGATCCGGCGTGGTGATTCATTTGTCCATTCCGTACAGGAACTTATTGCAGAGGGGAAAAAGCGAGATATTGATAAAGAAGTTCAGTATCCGATAAGCGAACTGCGTTTGCTGGCACCGATACCCCGACCAGCGAAAAATATTTTTTGTGTCGGCAAAAATTACCGGGAGCATGTCCGGGAAATGGGTTCGGAAAAAATTCCGGAAAATCTCATAGTTTTCACGAAACCGCCAACAGCGGTGATCGGTCACGGGGAAAAAATTCCTGACCATAGCGAGCTTACCGCTGCCCTTGATTACGAAGGAGAACTGGCGATTGTCATCGGCAAAGAGGGAAAAAACATTCCTGTCGAGGAAAGCTTCGATTATATATTCGGATATACGATTATCAATGATATTAGTGCACGGGATTTACAAAGCCGCCATGTTCAATTTTTCCTCGGAAAAAGTCTTGATGGCAGCTGCCCGATGGGTCCCTGGATTGTTGATAAAATGGAACTGGAAGATCCGCAAAACTTGCGTATTGAAACCCGGGTGAACGGGGACATCCGGCAAAACGGAAATACAGCACAGATGATTTTTCCGATTGCAGAAATTATCGCCACGATATCCCGGGGGATGACGCTAGAGCCGGGAGACATTATCGCAACAGGTACGCCTGCTGGTGTAGGTAAAGGATTTCATCCACCTAAATTTTTACGAACAGGTGATGTGATTGAAATTTCGATTGAAAATATCGGTACATTGAAAAATATCGTGGAATAATACCGGATAAGATTTGTAATTTGTGAGTATATTATTATTACATTTTCCGCCCATATGATATGATTTTACTAGAAACTGGATGAAGGAGGATTCCATCATGATTATTGATATACATATGGGCGCATGGTTTCTTGCTGTTATCCTGTTTATTGTCGCATATATTCTCGTGAATCAAGGAAAAGATAAAGCGGTAAAAATTACCGCAATGATTATGCGCACCCTTTATTTAGTCATTTTATTTACCGGCGGTTTCATGCTATATTACATCGGTTGGAGTGGACCGCATATCTTAAAAACAGCTTTAGGTATCGCCACCATTTCCTTTCTCGAAATCGGTTTAGCGCGCAAAATTAAAGGAAAACCGACAGGAACAGCATTGATTTTACTCGCGATTTCACTCTCAGCAACTGTTTTTTACGGTTTTTATTTATAATACTGCTACAAAAGCTGATTCGTTCAGTCCTTCTCTATGGTTATCAAGGATTGAATGCATTTAGCGCTTCATACAAAAAATGCGGTGGGAGTTTCAATCAAATTTCCACCGCTTTTACTTTTAACGCCAATAATTGCGTGTAAATATATAACTGGTTTCAATATTTTTGTATGGAATGATCGTAAGTAGCGTCGGAATCGTGCGAAGATGGATTTACCGATAAGAGTTTCTAAACCTTTCTTCATCGTTAGATAAATTATTCTGCTTCGCACTTGTTATGGGCAGGGGGATGGACTTTTTGCAAGATGATCCGTTTGTTCGTATTTAGCGTAAACTCGAAACGGTCCAGGAATTTATCCCGATAAGTAAAAAAATGCTGGATGTTGCAAATTAGTTCCCCGTTATCAAAAATCATGAAATTCACCCCATCTTTGGGGAGATTTCCGGAAAAAAGCAATTGATTATAACAGTATAAAGAGTCGTATAGAGAAAAGCCTAACTCGTTCAAATTCGTAACAAAAGCGAAGAATGCTTCATCTGATAATTCTTGCATCAGCATCTTTAAAGAATATGGCAGTGTTTTACGAACCTTGATCCATTCCGATCCTGTTAACGCATACTCCCATTCCTCGTTCAGCACGCGGTTTGGTTCTAAAAAGACTCCTTTTTTCCATCCTTCATCAAGCAGGATATGAATTTCCCTAAAATAAAATTGTTCAAGCGGAAAAGCCTCATCTTCTGTAAAAAAGACCCATTCATCGTTGATGTAGTCAATGCTTCCTTCTAAAAAGGCACGCGGCTGCCTGTCAAGTAAATCAAGGCGCTCTTGCTTCATTTTGATCCTCCCAAATGTTTGTCATCCCCTTTATTGCCCGGTAGAAAAATTTTTATACAGAATGGGCGGGAAATTTACGAATGGAAAGATTACTAAATTTGCCAATACTAGCATTTATTTGACCTTTTTATAAAAAACATAGTACATTAACGGGGAAGAACGAAATGGGGTGTGAAATATGAAAAAGCTTGTGAGTTTCGTAAGCGTCTTCCTGGCAGTTCTCTTATTGAGTTTGGCTCAACCCGCCTATGCAGAAGACGGGAAACGGAACTGGCAAGATGAAACGATTTATTTTATTATGATCGATCGTTTTGCCAATGGGGATCCGACGAATGATTTCGATGTGAATACACAAGACCCGTACGCATATCACGGTGGTGATTTTCAAGGGATTATCGATAAGCTCGATTACATAGAGCAATTGGGGTTTACAGCGATCTGGTTGACTCCGATCTTTGATAACTCGGAAAAAGGATACCATGGGTATTGGATCGTCGACTTTTATAATACAGAGGAGCATTTCGGCACGATTGAAGAGTTTAAACAGTTAGTAGAGGAGGCCCACCGGCGCGATATTAAAGTGATCATCGATTTCGTCGTTAACCATACGTCACCGGAACATCCCTGGTTGGATGAACCTGAAAAGGCGGATTGGTTTCATGAGCGAAAAGAAATTATGAATTGGGATGACCCGGAGCAGTTAGAAACTGGCTGGATTTATGATTTGCCAGATTTAGCACAGGAAAATCCGGAAGTGGCGGACTATTTAATCGAAGCGGCAAAATGGTGGATTAGAGAAACGAACATTGATGGTTTCCGGCTCGATACGGTAAAGCATGTACCGCTCCATTTTTGGGAACGGTTTGCCAGAGAAGTGAAAGCTGTTAAAGAAAATTTTTATCTATTAGGGGAAGTGTGGGTTGAACATCCGCTTCATATTGCCCCGTATTTAGAAGCGGGACTTGACGGTGCTACTGATTATCCGCTCTATCAAACGCTTGTCGATACGTTTAGTGAACCGAATCACTCATTGAAAGCGGCCTTTCAGGCACTGGAAAGAAATGCAGCCATTTATGAACATCCGGAGCTGATGGGGAAATTTATCGATAATCACGATAACCCCCGCTTTACATACTTTGTGACAAGTAAAAATTACCATCCGGAACCCCGCTGGAAGCAGGCATTAACGTTTATGTATACGACACCGGGAATCCCGATCATCTATTACGGATCGGAAATTGCTCTAAATGGTGGAAGCGATCCGGATAACCGGCGGATGATGGAGTTTCATACGAATGTCGAGCTCGTTGAATTTATTTCGAAATTAGGGAGCATTCGCAAAACCTATCCATCTTTGACACGGGGCGAGCTGGATGTTTTATATGAAGATGGCGGCATGGCCATTTATAAACGAACATACAAAGATGAAACGACGATTATCGCCCTCAATAACACGACGGAAAAACAGATAGTTCCATTACGGGAAGAAGATATTGGTACAGGGATGGAATTAGCGGGCGTATTAAATGGAGATTTAGTCAAGGTGAATCAAGGACAGTACACATTCGTCATCAATCCGGAGGAAAGTGAAATTTATTTAGTTAAACCGGCAACGGGGTTAAATTATTTTACTTTATTCGTCAGTATAGGAATTTTTGTTGTATTTATCATGTTTATATATTTTGCGAGAAAAAGAGGAGAAAGAATGAATCAACAATAAATAGATTATCAATAGCATCGAAAGTAAAAACTATCCTGTTCAACAATTAAGCAGGATAGTTTTTTGTTTTCATACAACCGTTTGCATTATGGTTCCATATTTTATTCAAAGATCAAAGGAGATCAAGTTATGCGAAAGTGCGTTAATATAGGGATAATTCAGAAATATTTATTGATTTTCAAAAAAACATATGGTATTTTGTTAATAACAAAGTGCAAACGTTTGCATTAGAAGAATTTTTTTATCGTTTTCTGGAAGCGAATACAATTTGCGGTTTAAGAAGTAGCCTTGAATGATGACTCATGCACTCCCCTTTGCTTTTACCACCGTTCCCATTATTTGTAGATTCATTGTCTTGAAGGATACTGAAACTCGTTATCTTTTCAGGTGGATGAAGCGGTTCAGCGAATTTTTTGGAGGTGGGATAGCGATGAAAGCATGGCTCAAACGATTAGCACCGGGAGTATTCATCACCGTACTATTATTCTTTTTGTCGGCTTGCAGCGGTGGTAATGAGGCAACGAGTCATGAAACGACAAACAATAACGAGAATAATAACGCGGATTCAGAATCAGGAAAAACATTGGAGATCAGTGTCCAGTCCGATTATATCGAATATGTGAATGAAATCATTCCCGTTTTTGAAGAAGAACATGATGTAACAGTGAATGTTATCGAAAGAGACATGTCAGAGGCCCTGGATGCTCTGCCGCTGGACGGACCATCGGGAATCGGTCCGGATATTTTAATCGCTCCTTATGATCGCATCGCTATTTTTGGGAAACAAGGTCATTTAGCGGAAGTAACTTTACCGGATGATGGACGTTACGATGAATTGGATCATCAACAAGTGACTGTTGATGGTAAATCGTATGGTTATCCGATGATGATTGAAAGTTTAGTGCTTTATTATAATAAAGACTTAATAGATAAAGCTCCCGCTACTTTTGAAGAATTAGAGGCTTTAACGAGCGATGAAACTTATGCGCTCGAATCCGAACCGGGTAAAAACACCGCATTTCTCGTTAACTGGTTAGATTTTTATTATGCTTACGGTTTGTTTTCCGGTTTTGGCGCGTATGTTTTCGGTGACAATGGTACGAACCCCGATGATATCGGTTTAAACACGCCAGAGGCCGTTGAGGCGATTGAATATATCACACACTGGTACCAAAATATTTGGCCGCAAGGGATGCTTGATGCTTCTACCGCTTATAATTTTGTCGATGAACGCTTTACTACTGGAAAGGCAGCCGCTGTCATCACCGGTCCCTGGAGTGAATTTGGTTACCGGGATGCGGGCGTCAATTTTGGTGTTGCGACCATTCCTAAACTGCCCAACGGGGAAAATTATCAACCCTTTGCTGGTGGTAAGGGATGGATTATCAGTAATTACTCGGAAAATAAAGAGCTGGCAGAAACATTCCTGGCATTCGTTACGAATGAGGAAAATCAGCGATTCCTTCATGAGTTAAAAGGTGAAGTTCCCGCCAACCAGATCGTGAGACAGGAAGTTGTAACAAGCGGGGACGAGCTCGCCGTAGCCGTTATCGAACAGTACAATTCATCGGTGACGATGCCGAATATCTCGGAAATGGCTGAAGTCTGGCCTGTCGCACAAACGATGATTTTTGATGTTGCTTCCGGAAATAAATCCCCCCAGCAAGCGGCGGATGATGCAGTCGAGCTGATTAAACAAAATATCGAACAGAAGCATAACAATTAAATCGGGTGACTCCCACTCCGGTAGTTTGCACTGCTACCGGCGTGGGAGCTTGCGGCAAAATATAAATTTTGTTCAAACGATTGCATAAAGTTTGTATAAAAATTGAAACATAGAATCATAAATTTTAATTATTATAGAATATTGTCTTGTCACTTTCGGATAAATTGTGAAAATTCATTTTTTTGGTTGATAGATAGAAAACAATGTGGTATTATTATAGCAAATGATGCAAACGTTTGCACAGTATTTTTGCCTGACTTTACGGTTTAGCAATATTGGTCCTGTAGATCGATGGAGTGAAGTTTTTGTAAGCACTTTCCAAACAGGTGAAAGGGGGAATTGATCATCGAGATTGCAAGTATTTATCACCGTCCCGAAAGCGAGTATGCGTACTTATATGAGAAAGATGTCATGCATGTTCGGCTAAGGACGAAGAAAGATGATGTGCAAGCTGTGTATTTTATCAGTGGCGATCCATATTCCTATGTTCAGGAAAAATGGTATTTACAGGAGACACCGATGAGAAAGCTTCTTTCAACGGTGCATCACGATTACTGGATGATTGAAGCGACGGCTCCATTTAATCGCCTTGCTTACGGTTTTCATATTATTGGTAATGATGGCACCGAAGTGTTTTATGGCGATCGGGGCTTTTTCCATTACGATAAAGAACTTTTGGGCAGGAACAGTAATTTATATTTCCGCATGCCTTATTTCCAGGAGATTGACCGTTTCAAAGCGCCAGACTGGGTCAGGGAAACCGTATGGTACCAAATTTTTCCGGAACGGTTCGCCAATGGCGATCCCGGGAATGATCCGGAAGGCACGCTTCCCTGGAACAGTAAACCGCATCCGGGCAGGGATGATTTCTACGGTGGGGACTTGCAGGGAGTCATTGATCACCTCGATTATTTGCAGGAGCTCGGAATTAACGGCATTTACTTCTGCCCGATCTTTAAGGCCAAGTCAAATCATAAATACGATACGATTGACTATTTTGAAATTGATCCGGCCTTTGGTGATAAGGAGACGTTCAGAAGACTTGTCGATGAAGCCCACAAGCGGGGCATTCGCATCATGCTCGATGCGGTCTTTAACCATATCGGGATCGAGTCTCCCCAGTGGCAAGATGTGATTGAAAATCAGGAAAAATCCCGCTATGCTGACTGGTTTCATATCCGCCAGTTCCCGGTTGAAGATGTTAGAAATTTATCCACGGAAGAACTGGAACAAATCGGTCAATTAAACTATGAAACGTTTGCTTTTACCGGCCATATGCCGAAATTGAACACGGCGAATAAGGAAGTGCAAGATTACTTAATTGAAATTGCGACTTATTGGATTAAAGAATTTGATATCGATGCCTGGCGTCTTGATGTGGCCAATGAAGTCGATCACCATTTTTGGAAGCGGTTTTATAAGGCGACAACTAGTTTGAAAGATGATGTTTACATCGTCGGAGAAATCTGGCATTCTTCCCAAAAATGGTTGGAAGGCGATGAATTTCACGCTGTTATGAACTATGCGTTTACGGATTCCATTATCGATTTCTTTATTAAAGAAGAGATTTCTGCTCAAAAATTCGTATCGCGCCTAAATGAACATTGGCTGAAACACCGGCAACAAACTAATGAAGTGATGTTTAATATGCTCGATTCTCACGATACACCAAGGCTCTTAACGATGGCAAACGGCAATAAAGATATCGTAAAAGCCGCCCTCACATTCATGTTTTTACAGTATGGTTCGCCCTGTATTTTCTACGGTACAGAAATTGGCCTTGCAGGGGAAAATGATCCAGACTGTAGAAAATGCATGATTTGGGATGTAAAACAGCAAGATCGAGACATGCTGTCATTTATGAAAGAATTAATTCAACTGCGCAGGTGCCATGCCAGGGAAATCAGCCTTGGTCAAATCAGCTGGCACGATGTCCGGAATGAAGATAAAGTAGTCGGGTTTACAAAGAAAACTGGTGAACATGAACTTCTTTGCTACTTTAATAAAGGAAATCAGGACTTACGTCTTTCCTTTGATGTTCAGCCGAATGTATTATTCGCTAATTTAGCAAAAAAAGATGGTAATACGTTAATTGTTCAAGAAAATGGTTTTGTGATTTATAAAAAAGACTGATGTTGCAAAGCTGGTACTGACCCTGGTATCGATTCAATGATTTTGGTCGCTGGAAATTATTTAAGGAGGTTCAAAAATGAACAAGAAAATTTTGGGGAAAGTGGTTTTCTCGTTCTTATTAATGGGCTTACTTTTACTCTTAGGAGCATGCAGTGGTGGTGATGAGACATCATCCGGGGAAGGAACGAGTGATAGCGGTTCTTCCAATGGGGATGCTACCGGTTCCCTCGAAGTTGGTGTCGAAAGTGATTATGTCGACTACCTCAATGAACTGATTCCGAAGTTTGAAGAAGAGACGGGTATAAAAGTTGAAGTAACCGAAAGAGACATGTTCGAAACACTGGAAGCGCTGCCGCTAGATGGGCCAGCTGGCTTAGCTCCCGATATTATGGTAGCCCCATATGACCGTATTGCAAACCTTGGTCAACAAGGACATTTAGCCGAAGTCACCCTTGTCGATGATGGCCGTTACGATGAAACGGATGAGCAGCAAGTCACATACGATGGCAAAATTTACGGGGCGCCGATGGTGATTGAATCATTAGTATTGTTCTACAACAAAGCCTTGCTTGATATGGCGCCGGCAACCTTTGCTGAATTAGAAGAGTTAGCAACGGATGAGCGCTTTGCTTTCGAAGGAGAATCAGGAAAAAATACAGGATTTCTTGTGAACTGGCTTGATTTCTACTATGCCAATGGATTGGTGGCAGGATTTGGCGGTTACGTCTTCGGTGCAGACGGGACCGACCCTGCTGATATCGGCTTAAATACGCCCGAAGCAGTTGAAGCGATTAAATACGCCACTCAATGGTATCAAAATGTCTGGCCACAAGGGATGCTCGATGCGTCATCAGCTGCCAATTTTGTCGATGAGATGTTTACAACCGGAAAAGCAGCCGCTGTGATCGGTGGGCCGTGGGCAGCCGCCAATTATCGCGATGCAGGTGTCGATTATGGTGTGGCAACGATTCCGACATTACCGAATGGTGAAAACTATAAACCGTTTGCCGGTGGTAAGGGCTGGATCATCAGCAACTATACGCAAAATAAAGAAGCGGCGCAACAATTTCTCGATTTTATTACGAACGAAGAAAATCAAATGCGCTTATATGAGATGAGAGGAGAAATTCCCGCCAATAAGTTAGCCCAAAAGCAAATTGCCGAAGCCGGTACGGATGAGATGGCCACGGCTGTCATCAATCAATACAGTTCGGCTATTCCAATGCCGGTTATTCCACAAATGGCCGAGGTATGGGAACCAGGAAAGAACATGTTTTTTGAAGCTGCGACTGGCGATAAATCTGCGGAACAGGCAGCCGATGATGCTGTACAGACCATTACCCAAAACATTGAACAAAAATATTAACCGTTTCAGAGCTTCCGTGATTTCGGCGGAGAGTAACTTCTCTGCCGAAAATTTTTCAAAGGAGAGTGAGACCGTTGGAAGAATATCGAGAGAAGAAAATTGAACCGAAACGAGCGGCTTTGCTGTCCGTGATTCCGGGATGCGGCCAATTTTATAACAGGCAACCATTAAAAGGGGTCATATTCCTTCTAATTTTCTTCCTGTTTATTTGGGAAATGTTATCCTTCGGTATCGGAGCCTTGCACGGACTCGTTACGCTCGGCTCCACACCTGGTGAAGACCATTCCTTATTTCTTCTCATTGAAGGTTCATTGCAAATTCTAGTCATCATTTTCTTTTTAGGGTTTTACTTGATTAATATTTACGATGCCTATAAAGTAGCGAATCTCTGGAAAATTGGGGCCAGGGTCAATACTTCTGTTAAGGCGATTTTGAAAAATTTATATGAACACGGTTTTCCGTATTTATTAACCGTTCCGGCATATTTTGCCATGATTTTTGCCATCGTCTTTCCCGTGCTTGTCACATTGCTCATTGCTTTTACAAACTATGATTTTTATCATATCCCGCCGGCGAATTTGATCGATTGGGTGGGGTTTAAAAACTTTGCCAACATTTTTACTCTCGGCACGTATCGCGAGACTTTCGTTGCCGTTTTAAGCTGGACGGTCATCTGGACCCTTTGCGCCACAACATTACAAATTACGATCGGTATATTTACCGCAATCGTTCTTCATCAAAAGTTTATTAAAGCTAAACGGGTTTTCGGCGTTATTTTCTTATTACCATGGGCGGTGCCGGCATTTATCACGATCATGAGCTTTTCCAATATGTTTAATGACAGCATCGGTGCGATTAATACCCAGGTAATCCCCCTGCTCAACCAGTTACCGTTTATAGAAATCGGGGCCCTGCCGTGGAAGACCGATCCATTTTGGACGAAGATTGCGATCATTCTCGTACAGGGCTGGCTTGGCTTCCCTTATATTTATGTACTCGTGACCGGGATATTGCAATCGATTCCGGATGAGTTGTATGAGGCGGCGAAAATTGACGGGGCGAGTGCCTTTCAGCGCTTCCGGCATATTACTTTTCCCTCTATTCTAACAATGGCCGCACCGATCTTTATTACGCAATATACGGGAAACTTTAACAACTTCTCGATGATTTACTTATTTAACGAAGGTGGACCGGGAAGTATCGGTGCCAATGCCGGATCAACCGATATATTAATCTCGTGGATTTATAAGTTAACGACTGGTACCTCACCCCAGTACTCGGTAGCCGCGGCTGTCACCTTAATCATATCGATAATCGTGATCGGCATTTCGCTATTTATCTTTAAGAAAACGAAAGCATTTGAAATGGGGGATTAAGCATGTCTGCGAAATCGGAATTCCACTATAAATTGCGCCGCTTTGCCAATCGTTTTTTCACATATTTTTATTTAATACTGCTATCGGTCATTATTATTTATCCGCTCTTAATTACAGCGAGTTCAGCCTTTAAAGCCGGAAACTTAACGGCTTTCTCGTTAGATGTTTCCGCCGACTGGACATTGAATAATTTCAAGCGCTTATTTACCGAAACATTGTTCGGCGAATGGTACGTGAATACGCTCATTTTGGCCCTGTTTTGTATGGTTGTGCAAGTTTCTGTCGTTACCTTGGCGGGCTATACGTATAGCCGCTACCGTTTTGTCGGCCGGAAGCAGTCGCTGAAATTTTTCGTAATCGTGCAAATGGTACCGACAACCGCCGCATTGACCGCCTTCTTTGTAATGGCACTACTGTTGAACGCACTGGATTCCATGTGGTTTTTAGCCTTTCTGTATATCGGTGGCGGTATTCCGATGAATACGTGGTTGATGAAGGGCTATTTTGATACGATCCCGATTGATTTAGATGAATCGGCGAAATTGGACGGTGCCGGGCACTTTCGCATCTTTTGGCAAATTGTCCTGCCGCTCGTGAAGCCGATGATTGCTGTTCAAGCCTTATGGGCATTTATGGGACCGTTTGGTGAATATATGCTCGCCAAATTTTTATTGCGGAGACCGGAAAATTACACCGTTGCTCTGGGGTTACAAACGTTTATCAGCAACCCGTTTGAACAAAAAGTCGCGTTATTTGCGGCCGGAGCGATTTTAATCGCTGTTCCGATCTGTATCCTGTTCTTTATGTTGCAAAAATATTTTATCACGGGATTAACCGGTGGAGGTACGAAAGGATAAGTTCCTCGTGACAACGGCTGATAGAAAGGATTTTTTCGATGAAAACAGATGTCTTTCCCGTCAACTACTTTACGAATATTTGGACACCAAAACGAATTTTCCGGAGTAGAAAGCAATTCAAATGGTGGCAAATCATTATCGTCTTTCTCTTTTTGCATGGCTTGATGATGATCCCGATTTCGTTGCATTATGCAACAAAGGATACTTTTCCTATCCGTGCCTACTATCCGAAGACGATGGGGTTCATTGATGACGAGATCGTTTTGCTCCTGCAAGATGTAAAAGTTGTAGAGGGACGGTTAATCGGAGGTGTGCCTTTTCAAAGGGAAAAGGAGGACGGAATCGTCGCCTTCGGTTTGTCGGAACAAGAAGCGCGAGAATTCCTTGATTACGAGTATGCGCTGTTGTTTTTAGACGATCATTTTATTCTCAAAGAAGGAGATCATCCTGTCTCTTATATCCCATATACGAAATCGTTCTCGCTGCATGGGGTTCAGACGGTTGATGAGTTTCATGAGGTTTTATCCCGCGCATGGCTGATACCAAATAAAGTCTATTTTGTATCTTCTCTTACGTTGATCACCGGAACGATCATATTCATCAGCACACTTTTCATTGTTTTCGGTTCGGCCTTATTTTTGTACTTTACGAAAGCCGGTAACGTGAGCTCCATCCGTAGTTTTAAAGAAGCCATCACTATCATTGTAAATTGCCTGGGCATACCAACGTTTGCTGCCATGATTGCAGGGATCATTCACTTTAATGTGATCGCGATGATCATGATGCAGACGATCGGTCTGATATTCATTCTATTAGCCGTTTTTTTCACAACGCAGTTAAAAGATGAAAAAGCAAACGATAACGTATAGAGGTGAATAAAATGAGAAAAAGACTATTTGACATTGATCCGTGGAAAATTAAAACCCGCACCCTCGATAAGGAGAATAAACGCCTTCAGGAAAGCTTGACGAGTATTGGCAATGGCTATATGGGCATGCGGGGGAATTTTGAGGAAGGTTATTCGGGCGACCATCACCAGGGGATTTATTTAGCCGGCGTCTGGTTTCCCGATAAAACAAAGGTTGGCTGGTGGAAAATCGGCTATCCGGACTATTTCGGCAAGGTGATTAACACCGTAAACTTTATCAAGACGGAAATCTATTTCGATGGTGAAAAAGTTGACCTGTACACGGATCATCTCAGCGATTTTTCACTGGAACTGGATATGAAAGAAGGTATTTTAAAACGCGCTTTTACAATTGAAAAGAACGGGAAAACATTTACCGTTCATATCGATCGCTTCGTCAGCCTGGATGTGAAGGAGCTATGTGCCATTCATATTGCCATAGAAAGCGTAACCGATGATGCTGAAGTCGTGATCCGTTCATATCTTGATGGCGATGTCTACAATGAAGATAGCAATTATAATGAGCAGTTTTGGATTCCCGTTCAAGCGGATAAAAATCTGCTTGTTGTTAAAACGAAGCCCAATCCATTTGGTGTAGAACAGTTTACAGTTGCTGCTGCGATGGAAAATAAAACGGACCGGCTCGCGTTCCAGGGAGAAATCGTGGAAAAGATGCAAGTAGCTGAAATTTTCCAGGGACAGTTGCAAAAAGGCGAAACAACTATTTTCGAAAAACGAATTATCGTCACAACAAGTCGAGATTACCCTGAAGCGGACGTACCTATCGCTGCACAAAAACGATTAGGCGAAATTCGCAAGCGGGATTATCAAGATTTGCGGGAGAGGCATGTCGAACTCTGGGCGAAGCGGTGGCAAAAAGCGGATGTGACGATTGGCGGCGATCCGGCTGCCCAGCAAGGAATTCGCTTTAATATTTTTCAACTATTCTCCACGTATTACGGGGACGATGCCCGCTTAAATATCGGTCCAAAAGGATTTACTGGTGAAAAGTATGGGGGCGCAACGTATTGGGATACGGAAGCCTTCATTTTTCCCTTCTATTTAGGCGTAGCCAGTTCACATGTTGCTAAAAATCTATTATTATATCGATATAATCAATTGCCGGCAGCGAAGAAAAATGCCCGGAAGTTAGGACTAAAAGGTGCATTATACCCGATGGTAACTTTTACCGGTGAGGAATGCCATAATGAGTGGGAAATCACTTTTGAAGAAATTCATCGCAACGGAGCCATTGCTTATGCCATTTACAATTATACGAACTACACCGGTGATGAAAGTTATTTATTAGAAAAGGGGATTGATGTCCTCATCGAAATCAGCCGTTTCTGGGCTGACCGGGTTCATTTCAATGAACGCACCGGAAAATATATGATTCATGGGGTTACCGGCCCGAATGAGTATGAAAATAACGTGAATAATAACTGGTATACGAACTACATTGCCGCCTGGTGTTTAGAATATACTTTGAAAACCCTCGAGAAAGTATCCGGGGAAAAAATCGCAAATCTTGGTGTAACCGCAGACGAGAGGAAGAAATGGCAACATATCTATAAAAATATGTATCTGCCTTATGATGAAGAACGGAAGATTTTCGTCCAGCACGACACCTTCCTGGATAAACCTTTGCAAACGGTTGCGGACCTATCCCCTGATGACTTGCCGTTGAACCAAAACTGGTCCTGGGACCGAATTTTACGCTCCTCTTTTATTAAGCAAGCGGATGTGCTACAAGGTATTTATTTCTTCAGCGAGCGTTTTACAGAAGAGGAAAAAAGACGGAACTTTGAATTTTATGAACCGATGACGGTTCATGAATCAAGTCTTTCACCAAGTATCCATAGCGTGATCGCGGCAGAGTTGAGAAAAATTGATAAAGCACTTGAACTGTATGAACGGACCGCCCGTCTCGACCTGGATAACTATAATAACGATACGGAAGATGGTTTGCATATCACATCGATGAGCGGCAGCTGGTTAGCGATCGTTCAGGGATTCAGTGGCATGCGCACGCATCAAGGGAAACTATCGTTCGCACCCATTATTCCGGAAAAATGGTCCCACTATAGTTTCCATCTTAATTATCGGGGCCGGCTTTTAAAGGTGATGGTAGACCATAATGAATCAATTTTCGAACTCGTGTCTGGAGATCCTCTAGAAGTCACCATTTACAATGAACGAGTAATGTTAAGCGACTCATTTTCACATCCAACGGAAAAGGTTCGCTAACTTTACAAACACCCTTTTCCGGATGAACGTAACTCGACAATATTTTTAGAAGAAGGGGGAAAGGCCATGAATGTAACGATTAAAGATGTCGCAAAAGCAGCGAATGTATCACCATCAACCGTTTCCCGGGTGATTGCCGATAGTCCTCGTATCAGTGAAAAAACAAAAAGAAAAGTTCGCAAAGTGATGGAAGAGTTAGGGTACCATCCGAATTTTATAGCCAGGAGTTTAGCCAGCCAGTCCACGCAAGTGCTCGGCATCGTTTTTCCAGGCTCGGGGAATTTAGCCTTTCAAAACCCCTTCTTTTCGGAAGTGTTGCGCGGAATTAGTGAAGGTGCGCACGATAAACATTATGGAATTCAATTAACGACTGGAATAACGGAAGATGAAATTTATCATGAAGTCGTTCAGATGGTACAGGGTGGACGGGTTGACGGGATTATTTTACTCTACTCCAAAATTAAAGATGAAGTGGTCGATTATTTACTGGAAAAAGATTTCCCCTTCGTTATTGTCGGTAAACCGTATGAACATGCGGAGCGGATTACCCATGTAGACAATGATAATGTGGAAGCGGCTAAGCAAGCGACCGAATATTTATTGGAACTCGGACATGAACGGATCGGTTTTATCGGCGGGAATGAAAAATTAATGGTTACGGTCACTCGTTTAGAAGGATATCAACAGGCATTAAAGAATGCCGGACTCCCTGTCCGTGAGGAATATATCATCCATGAAGATTTCCTTGTGAGCGGGGGAAAACAGGCGATTCTAAAGCTTATGTCCTTAGCGGAGCCGCCAACGGCCTTGCTCGTGACGGACGATTTAATGGCTCTCGGGGTTTTGCAATCGTTACACCTATTCGGTATGGAAGTTCCCCGCGATTTATCGTTAGTCAGTTTTAACAATGCCTTGATATCACGCCTGTCCAATCCGTCATTAACGTCTGTGGATATCGGGATTTTTGACCTGGGAATGGAAGCGGTGAAACAATTGGTCGCTAAAATCAAAAATAATCGCGAACCCGTGAAGCGGGTCATCATTCCGCACCAGTTGATCAAACGGTCATCCTGTGCAGAACATAAAAAATAGTCGTTTCTAACTAAAAGCGAGGCATTTCTCTGCCATTATGAAATGCCTCGCTTTCCATTAGCGATAATTAACAAATTGCAAATCAAGCGGAAGATCCGCTTCTCTTAATGCGGCAATGACCTTTTGCAAATCATCGCGGTTTTTACCGGATACCCGGATTTGGTCATCCTGGATCTGGCTCTTTACTTTTAGTTTCGTATTTTTAATAATCGTATTGATTTTCTTCGCATTCTCTTTATCGATTCCTTGAACGAGTTTTATCCGCATCCGGACATTTCCACCGGCCGCACTTTCTAGCTTGCCGTATTGCAAGTTTTTAATCGGTACGTTTCGTCTAATTAACTTGCTTAACAGGACATCTTTTAATTGATTCATTTTAAACTCATCATCGGAAATCATGACAATTTCGTCACCATCGAGAGAAATTTCGCTGCTGCTCCCTTTAAAGTCGTACCGGTTTTGAATTTCTTTCATCGCGATATTGATGGCGTTCGTAACTTCAGATAAATCAACTTTCGAAACAATATCAAAAGAACTTTCTTTGGCCATTTTTTTCCTCCATTAACGATTGATTATTATCCCCATTATATTCCATCGAATAGGTAATAAACAACTCCTGAACGGGAATCGTTCATATATGAATGTTAAGCAATCCCTTCTTTCTTTTTTTCAACCATCTTAACGAATTTTATGAGCGGGCAAATAAAAAAGGGACCGGCACTTTGCCAGACCCTTATAAATGATCGGTTTTCTTCGAATATTGACGTTTTCCTGCCTTGCGATTTCTTTCCCGGATTTCGTTTTTCTCTTCCCGTTTTGCCTGATTGTCCACGGGCTTTTTATCATCATCTTTTGTTCGTGACAACGGAATCCTTCCCTTCATGTTTTCGCTTTTTCCATGGAAAAAGCATCTACGTTTATTATTGTTGAACGGGAAGGCTAGTATTCATTTGCGCATTTAAAAAGAAAATTGCAATTGTACCCGGACCGGCGTGGGCTCCGATGGCAGCACCAATCGTATTGATCATGAAATGTTTGCATCCATATTTTTCAGCAAGGAGTTCTTTATATTTAAGAGCCACTTCTTCACTATCCGCATGACTAATTCCGATGACTTGATTCTCTAAATCAACGCCTCTTTCGCCAATTAATTCCAGCATCCGTTTCATCAGTTTCTTATCGCCACGGATTTTTTCGAGAGGGACGAGTTTACCATCTTCGACGTTTAAAAGCGGCTTAATGTTTAGCAATCCACCAACGACTGCTGATGTTTTGGAAATGCGGCCACCCCTTTGTAAATAGTCCAGTTTGTCCACGGTAAACAAATGTTCCATATGGCGTGCCATGAATTCGCATTCTGCGACAATCGTTTCTTTATCCGCACCGTTTTTCAAAAGTTCCGCCGCGTGCTTCACGACAAGTCCCATGCCAAGGGAAGCGCATTTTGTATCGATAATGGTTAGATCCAAATCTGGATATTCTTCGCGTACTTGATCCCGGATCATACAGGCCGTCGAGTATGTGCCGGAAAGTTCGGAAGAAAAAGCGAAATAAATTGCCGGTTGTTTTGCTTGCGCCAGTTCTGTAAATATTTCTTGCATCGTATTCGGAGATGCCTGGGAAGTCTTCGGACTGGCACCGTTACGCATCGCATCATAAACGGTTTTCGGTTCAATTGTAACTAAATCTTCAAATTCATCCTCGCCAAGATGAACTTTTAATGGTATAAGTGTTATATTATGATTGTCAAGAAAGTTTAAAGGGAGGTCGCAGCCGCAATCCGTTATGAGTTGAATATTCGCCATTACAATCACCACTTCCTAATATAATCTTCATTTAGTGTACCTGTTCTCTGTCTTTATGACAATAGAAGTGTTATAAAATTACTAACGATGACAATGTTGTTTACATAATTGTGAAAGGACATCAAGGAGTAATGAGTATTAACATCTTTTACAAAAAAAATCATAGCAATGAGTTGCAAATGTTTTTAAAAGCGGTCAAACGCTTATTCATATTGTCAGTCAGCGCTTTTATATTTGCCATTGGCATGAATTTTTTCCTGGTACCGGCAAATGTATATTCTGTTGGATTTTCCGGTCTTTCCCAATTATTGATGACCGTATTCCAAAGGTTTAACATATTGATATCGATGGGGACTTTATTAATTTTGCTCAATATTCCTGTATTACTGCTCGGCTGGAAGAAAGTTGGAAAATCATTTACGATATACAGTTTAATTAGCGTTTCCATGATGTCATTGTTTTTAAATATCGTCCCTATTTATCCACTATCCGATGATCTATTATTGAATGCCGTCTTCGGTGGCTGTATCTCGGCGATCGGCATTGGCATTACGCTCCGCTACGGATCATCGACCGGTGGGATGGATATCATCGCTGTCGTTTTATCCAAATTAAATGGAAAGCCGACAGGAAAATACTCCTTTATACTGAATAGTGTAATCATTTTGACCGCCGGATATTTATTTGGCTGGGAAAAAGCATTGTATTCTTTAGTTGTTGCTTTCACATCAAGTCAAGTTGTGGATGCCATTCATACTCGGTATGAAAAATTAACAGCTTTAATCATTACGAACAAAACTCATGAACTAAAAAGTGAAATCATGAACAACTTGCATCGTGGTGTGACGATTGTTCCGGCAAAAGGAGCATTTTCTGAGAAAAATAAAGAAATGCTCATGACTGTTGTCAGCAAATATGAACTGTATGAACTGAAACGCTTGATCAAGCGTATTGATCCTGAGGCATTCACAAACATTTTCTATACGGAAGATATAATCGGTCGCTTCCGCAACGATTAAAAAAACGGGGCATGAAAGAAAATTTCTTTCATGTGCCCCGTTTTTTTATTGCAGCTCTTCTGGAGAATCGATCTGCTGCTCGATTTGCTCCAGTTCTTCTTGATACTCCCTCAAAAGTTCTTGCTGGGCTTCAGTGGCGTTCGCGAAAGCCGAAGATATGGCATTTTTGGCTTTTTCAATGTCTTCATACGTTACTTCGGGGAGATTTTGTGCCTGCTGGGTGAAATCTCTGGCTTGTTGAAACAATTTTTTTGCCATTTTTAACTCTCCCTAATAGTGGATAGGGCGGTTGGCCATTTTTCTAGCTTCAGCCTCCGCATACGTTAAATGGTAGGGGAATTTTTCGGCATGCCGGTTCACCGTATCGAGCCCCTGTTTGATAAACCGTTTCGATTTACTTCTTTTGCCCATGAGCGCAAGCCCCCCTCGATTGATTGAACGAAAATTTCGTTCATGTATAGGATGGCCGATTTCTCAAATCGTATGAAAAGGAAATTTGTCAAGGGAACTACAAATTCCCTTTTCTTATTCATACAGAGGAGGAATTTTTATGCTAATAAAGTTTTTTCTAAATAAACAGCAATGCCGTCTTCTTCATTGGTAAGTGTAACATCCCTTGCGACTTCCTTGGCCGCATCAATCGCATTTCCCATCGCCACACCGTATTTGGCGTACTGGAGCATTTCTAGGTCATTATCTTCATCACCGAAAGCGATAATCCGCTCCCGGGGAATATTGTAATATTCCGCCACCTTCTGGATACCGACCGCTTTATTAATTCCCTTTTTATTGATTTCAATCACCGGGAACGGATAGCCCCAATTGCGATGTTCCACCATGTCACTATGTTCATCTTCCAGGAACTGGCTGATTCTTTTTACTTCTTCATCATCGGCATAAATTAATAAACTCGTCGGGTTATCATCTAAAAATTTGCGCAAATCCCCTTCGGTTATGCGGGGATTCCCGAGCCGGAAAATATCGAGCAGTTTCTGATCGTGATAATGGATGTAAATATGGTCCAGCACTTCGGCGATAATATTGTAAAAATTGTACTGGAAACAACTTTCCACTATCGTCTGTACGGTATCTAAACTTAAGGGTTCATGATGCACGCCCCAATCATTGTCTAACGGATGGTGAACGAAAGCTCCATTGAAATTCACGATCGGGCTTGTTAACCCCAATTCTTTATAATATTGTTCACTGGATCGATACGGTCGTCCTGTTGCGATCATGATGATATGACCTTCGGCTTTAACTTGCTGCAGGACCTTTTTCGTTTTTTCAGAAATCGTCTTATCATCTTTTAACAATGTGCCGTCCAAATCTAAAGCAATCAAATAACGATTATTCATCGATGGATTCCTTTCTTTTTATATTTTCCTTAATTTTCGACATTTTTCGTGCTAAACTTATTATAAAAGAGGAAAACATTTCCCGTTGATCTAAAATAATCGAAAAAACACTTACATATTAGTTTAACGGAAAAAGGTTAAAATTCAACTATTTGCTTGTTAATTGTACGTTAATGGAGGGTAACGATGATTATTATTGATAAAAAAGTGGTGCACGGAGTTCCGCTCCTTGAAGTAGCCAAGCAAGAATTTTTTGACGAGAAACTACCGGCGATTTTTTTCTTTCACGGTTTTACTAGTTATAAGGAGGTTAATCTCCACTATGCGTATCATTTAGCCGGAGAAGGCTTCCGCGTCATCCTTCCCGATTGTGAATATCACGGTGAACGCAGTGACGAAAAAAAGAAAAGCTTTCCGGAGTTGGGCTTGAGTTTCTGGCATATCATTCTTAAAGCGATTCAGGAGTTAGAACAGCTCAAAGATGATTTTGTAGGTTCAGGAAAAATAGACCCTGACAAAATTGGGGTTGTTGGTACATCGATGGGGGGCTTTATCACATTAGGTGCGTTAACGCAATATGAATGGATTAAAGCAGCTGTTAGCTTAATGGGTTGCCCGGCTTATGTGGAATTTGCGAAATTAGCGATTTCCCAATTCAAGAAAGAAGGACATTTCCTTCCCTTTTCTGATGAAGCGATTGAACATGAATTAGCAAAACTTTCCCATTTTGATTTAAGTCTTCATCCGGAAAAATTGAATCAACGCCCGCTTCTTTTCTGGCATGGTGAGAAAGATCCGGTTGTTCCATTTCATTTCGCGCATCGCTTTTACAAGGCCGTGAAAGCACAGTATAAAGACGAACCGGAAAAGCTCACCTTTATCCTTGATGCGAACGCCGAGCATAAGGTGACAAGGGAAGGATTAGTGGCGACCGTCCATCACTTTTCCACGTATCTCCGTTAATTTCCGACAGTCAAATCCATATACTTTCCTACCCGTTTTTGTTAATATAGTACAAAGAAGGGATAAAGGAGTGTAGGAATATGGATGAGGGCTTGAAGGAAAATTTGATGGGCGCTCTCGAACAAGTCATTGACCCTGAATTAGGTATCGATATCGTTAATTTAGGTTTAGTATATGATGTAGATTTAACGGAAGACGGAACATGCATCGTGACCATGACATTAACGACGATGGGATGTCCGCTACAGGGAGTGATCGAAGACCAGGTGAAATATGCCCTGGCCGACATTCCCGAAGTAAAGGAGACCCGGGTGGATATCGTCTGGGATCCGCCGTGGACGATGGATCGCATGAGTCGTTATGCGAAAATTGCCCTGGGAATACCCGATCGGTAGAGAAAGTAAAAGAGAAGATCATCGTGTAAAGATGATCTTCTCTTTTTTCATTTTAGAAATGGATGTTTCAATCATTATTCAGACTTTACTTCAGCCACATGACCGATTATAGACACGCAGATGCCAATACCTAAAGCGAGCAATACCCCTGTTGTGAAGTTATAC
The DNA here is from genome assembly GCA_937951955.1 of uncultured Bacillaceae bacterium. Taxonomy (GTDB): domain Bacteria; phylum Bacillota; class Bacilli; order Bacillales; family Caldibacillaceae; genus CALGAD01. The sequence goes on along the minus strand of CALGAD010000017.1, from coordinate 60,558 downwards.
GCTGAACCGCTCATTGAACCGACAATATATGTAACGAGTTGTGCTAACCAAAAGCACCAAAAAAAGGTCCAAAAGTATTTCATCCTATCCACCTTCTCCATATGGTCTAAACTTATCATATCACATTTGTGCTATTCAAAAAAATAAAATGGTTCCCGATTTTCGTATTTTCCGGAAATCATTTACAGATTAAATTGTTTCTTTTGGGCAAATAGAAATCACTACTTCTTTTTCATTCAGATTTACCAAAAACTACAAAGATCGGCTTATCGGCATATGCGGTCTGTTCACCGAAATTTAAGTTGCACCATTCGTGCAAATAGGTATTTACCCGGTCACTCAATTGCGGGAAGAATAGTCTATAGAAGGGAGAGACTGTACTTTTCATTGTAAACAATGGATGAACAAAATGAATGGTCGAGACGTAAGAGGGGATTCATATGGAATTTCGGCGTTTTGTCTTAAATGATGAACCGTGTATCATCCACTATCCAGAAAAACCGAATGGCTTCGGCATCTTGGTTATCGGCAATCGACATGAATTTGTGCCGCGCTCAGGTGAACATTACTGGCAGCGCAACGAAACACGCCGAAAAATCCTTACACAGTTACTGGCGGATGGTTATACTGTATATTTTTCTAATCTGTTAGGTCAGCATATGGGAAATGAGGAAGCGGTCGAACGGGCCGGGGATTTATATGAGTATGTAAAACGGACGGAAATATTGAATGATAAAATCCACATTATCGCCGAAGAATTGGGAGCAAAAATTGCCATCGGTTTTCTGAAAAGGCATGAAGATAACGTTCGCTCCATATTATTTGTTAATCCGGTTTTTTCATTACAGTGGATGGCAGAGCTCTTGGAAGAACAGCCATTTTTATATAGACGATTTTTGCAGGATATTGCGAAAGCGTACCAATTTGAAGAGGAAGACAGTGAAATTTTAATTCATACGGAACAAGTAGAACAAATTGGAAAAAGTCATCCCTTTAAAATCATCCATATCTTGATTCACGGCATGTATGATGAAAAATGGGTGAAAATGTACAAAAAATATTTACCTGCTGCTTTAGCGAAACTGCATGTCGTGCTGCAGGAAAAAAATCAAGATATCGTCAAGATTGCCCGTGAACTTTTTAAAGAGACGGAAAAGAACCTCTAATGGGGAGGGATTGCCCGTGGATATGTGCCTGATCTTCGGTTCCTTTGGTTATCTCGGCTTTGAATTAACGAAACAGCTGTTAGATAAGGGAATGCCTGTAATTCATGTCGATATCAGTGATGATGCGGAGCCGGACGATTATGTGGAGGAGAAACACTTGTGGGTGGGTCGCAATGGGAATTTTACCATCGCAGAAAAAGATGAAGAAATTGACTGGTCGCGAATTCAAGCGGTCATTATTCCCCTTTACGATTGGCAATATTTTTTCGAAGAAGATAAACAAAAGGTGATCGATCGATTAAAAAAAGCAATCGTCCATTTTCCTAATCGCCCGTTGAAAATTGTGATCATTGAATCTGTCGATCATCCTTTACAGGGAAACTTTTTAATAACGAAAAAAGAAAAATGGTCCTTCATCAACGTTGCGATCCCTGCTTTGTACGGTGGCTGGCAACCTAAACAATCGTATTTCTTTCAATTATGGCAAAAAAAGAAAATCGTGGAGAATGGAATTCCGCTAGATACAATTAATGTGTATGATGTAGCAGAGGGACTGATTCGCATTATGGAATTAGAAAAAGAAGGTTCATTCATTATGAAAAATGCCGATGCGAATCGCCTGCGTGAATGCATCACGTATTTGACAGAAGATGATCCTATAGCTATCGCTAAAGAAAGATATGACTTGTTAAAAAGTGATGAAACAAGAGGCGTTATTCCGATCAAAGAGACAGTGGATTTCCGGAAAGTATTGCAAGAGTTGGAAGTCATCAACACCCTTCATGAAAAATAAAAACTTTTATACCTGGAATTTATTGAAGTCTTTTTTATTTTAGGTTAAAATTAGTACCAAGTCATAATAATAAATAATATAATAAAGCGATAAAATCGCGTTTGAATATAAGGAGTGAATAAATTGAATGCAGGCATAATCGGTGTTGGAAGTTATGTACCGGAACGAGTAGTGACGAATTTTGACCTGGAAAAAGTGATGGACACTTCAGATGAATGGATCCGGACGAGAACGGGAATCGTGGAACGGCGCCTTGCCGCCCGCGATGAAAATACATCGGATATGGCCGTGCAAGCAGCGCAAAAAGCTCTGGAAGATGCTGGCATCCTTCCCGAGGAGATTGATTTAATCCTGGTTGCTACTGCCACACCGGATCGGTCATTTCCCTCAACCGCCTGTATCTTACAGGAGAAGATCGGTGCAACAAAATGTGCCGCCATGGATTTAAGCGCGGCCTGTTCCGGTTTTATTTATGGCATGATTACCGCCCAGCAGTTTATTGAGACAGGCGCTTATCGCTACGTGCTTGTCGTCGGTGCGGAGAAATTATCCAAATTGATTAACTGGGAAGACCGGAGTACGGCTGTCCTTTTTGGCGATGGGGCCGGCGCGGTTGTCATGGGACCGGTTTCTGAAGGACGAGGAATATTGGCCTTTGAACTCGGTGCGGACGGTAGCGGAGGAAAATATTTATATGAAGAGAAATATATATTAATGAATGGTCGAGAAGTTTTTAAGTTTGCTGTTCGTCAGATGGGCGAATCGGCGGAAAATGTGATTGTGAAAGCCGGTTTGGATAAAGAAGATGTTGACTTTTTAATTCCCCATCAGGCCAATATTCGCATTATGGAAGCAGCGAGACAGCGGCTTAATTTACCGGAAGAAAAAATGTCTAATGTGATTGCTAAATACGGAAATACATCTGCCGCTTCCATTCCAATTGCATTGAAGGATGAACTCGATCAAGGGCGAATTAAAGATGATGATATTGTCGTTATGGTGGGCTTCGGAGGCGGGCTTACCTGGGGTAGCGTTTTACTGCGCTGGGGTAAATAACAATTTACATGTAAATACTTCATTAATTTGTATATTAAAGCGAAATCGTAAAAAGGAGATGAAGTCATGGTTAAGAAACGAGTTGTCGTTACCGGGCTTGGGGCGGTCACTCCCCTTGGCAATGATGTGGAAACGACATGGACAAATATTATTCAGGGCAAATCTGGAATTGGCCCGTTAACGCGCTTAAATCCCGATGATTTTCCATCAAAGGTGGCCGGTGAAGTCAAGGATTTTCAGCCGGAACAATTCCTTCCGGCAAAAGATGCACGGAAAATGGATCGCTTTACTCACTATGCGGTGGCAGCAGCGCTGATGGCGGTGAAAGATGCGAATCTCGTCATTGATGACAACAATGCACACCGGGTTGGTGTCTGGATCGGTTCAGGTATTGGCGGAATCGAAACGATTGAAAATCAGCATAAAAACTTCCTTGACCGGGGATATCGCCGGGTAAGTCCCTTTTTCGTTCCGATGTTAATTCCCGATATGGCAGCAGGACAGGTTTCCATCTTATTGGGGGCAAAGGGTATCAACTCCTGCACGGTGACGGCCTGTGCCACCGGAACGAATTCCATCGGGGACGCCTTTAAAGCGATTCAGCGGGGCGATGCCGATGTCATGATTACCGGAGGCACTGAAGCACCGATTACAAACATGGCGATGGCCGGATTCAGTTCCGCACGGGCGCTATCGACAAACCCCGACCCGCAAACAGCAAGCCGTCCCTTCGATAAGAACCGCGATGGTTTCGTCATTGGTGAAGGAGCGGGGATCGTTGTTCTTGAAGAGCTGGAGCATGCATTAAAGCGGGGTGCAAAGATTTACGCGGAAGTGGTTGGTTATGGCATGACCGGAGATGCCTACCATATCACAGCACCAGCTCCGGAAGGGGAAGGTGGTGCTCGTGCCATGCGGATGGCCCTTCAAGATGCAAACCTCAAACCGGAGGATATCGATTACATTAACGCCCACGGGACAAGCACGGAATACAATGATAAATTTGAAACGGCCGCTATTAAAGAAGTTTTTGGTGATTACGCCTATCAAGTAGCGGTTAGCTCTACCAAATCGATGACCGGACATTTATTAGGTGCAACCGGGGCAGTCGAAGCGATTTTTTCCGTGCTGACGATTAAAGATGGCATCATTCCGCCAACAATTAATCTGGAAACACCCGATCCGGATTGTGATCTGGATTATGTCCCGAATGAAGCAAGGAGAAAAGAAGTAAATGCGGTATTAAGCAACTCCTTTGGCTTTGGCGGTCACAATGCGACATTGATTTTTAAAAAATATGAATAATTTTTATCGGTCGGTGTTTTGACACCGACTTTTTTATTTTAACAAGACCGGTTGTTTTACGTATACATAGGAAAAAGCTTTGACAAAGGGGGAATATTGTTGGGGATTATCCGTACCGACCGCTGGATGGATGAGCATTTTTTTGAACCGGAAAAAATTTGTGAAAAAATCACGAGGGAATCCCGGAATCACGGCACCGGTCTTTATCAATTTTTACAGGAAAAGGGGATGTATAGACCGAATGTGTTTACGAAAAATACGTTTTTTAAGTTGAAAGAGGATAAGATCTGGGAATATGTAGAACGATTATTCGCGAAGTATCGCAAACTCTGGGTGGGACCCGATGCCCCGGTTTATATTTTTCCTTCCCGTTATTCTATTTTTGATCCGCACTTGAAGAAAAACGGCTTTACTTTATTTCCTGATAAAATTTTTCTGTTTCTGCCACCGCTCAGCGATAAGAAAGAGGTGGAGGCTTTATTCGTTCACGAATATCATCACGCAACGAGAATAGCAAAACTGGCCAAACCCCGGGATGAATATACTTTGTTGGATTCCCTCATCATGGAAGGACTGGCGGAGATGGCGGTAGCGGAATATGTGGGTAAACCGTATGTTGCAAGCTGGAACACGCAGTATCCCGATGATTTGCTAACCGAATCCTGGCATCAATATTTTAAAGAAAACTTATCAATTCCTATAACGAATCCCGTCCACGACCAGCTGCTCTACGGGAACCGGATTGGCAAGGCGATGATCGGTTATGCCCTCGGCTATTTTATCATTCGTCAATATAAACGTCTAAATCGTTCTTTTTCCATCACCAATACTTTTCGCACCCCGTCCGAACAGATTATAAAAATGGTGCAGGAAAAAATGGACGGATAGTTGAAGCGATTGCCACTAGCTCCTTGAAAAAGAAAACCTTGTTTAAAAAGGCATAAATTTACTTCCAACCGCCCATACTGAAAACAAATAGTTCCAAAGCGAGGGGTTTGAAATGATGTATTTACACGATGTGTGGGTCAATTGGTTCGAAGGAGCGGAAAATGGCTATAATGTGTGTCATTTCCACGAATGGCGCAAAGATGATGCCATCCAGTTATTGGACCAGGTGCCTGTACTGAAAGTAACGAAAGAATTATACGATTATATTGAAAACGACCTTGCCGAATTACCCGAACAATTGTTGAATGATGTATATCAAAAAGCATATTTACGGAAAAATCATGAACGGATCCAGCTCGATTATTGTTTTATCGTTACGGACGGAATCGGAATTCTTGCCGTGGATACGATCGGCTACCAAATCCCGATGCGAAAAAGCCGGCTCATTCCGAGACAGGAACAGTTAATTTATGAAATGATTGAAAATCGGGAGAGCCGTACGTACGATTTTACACCGAAAAATAAAAAGGAGTACCACATCCTTTCGCCCCATCCGAAATATATGTCAGGCCTCACGCGCAAAGAACGTCAGTTAAAACAGTTACTGTTCATGGCCCTGGATCAATTATATACGTCGAAAAATACGGCTGAAGCCCGTTACTGGTATACAGAATGGGCGCCGGAACAATATTCAATGATCCGGACCAAGTCTTTTAGTGAAGTATGGAATTTGCTTTACGAAGAAGTAAAACACGGCTGGTCGAAAAAGCATGAACAGTTGTGCGAGCGACTCGTTAAAGGTCAGCCACTGTTTGAGAAGTTTTGGGAAGCAGAAAATGGCTCGAAAGTGAATTAAGCAAAAATGATGCCGGGGTGAATTCGATGACTAAAAATGAAAAAATGGCGAAACAATTGAGTAAAGATTTCAGTGACAAGCAGGCGGTCCGAAAGGATATGACACGAGAATTTGACCATGAATTTGCCAATGAACCCCTTTCGATGAATGAAAAAATGAACAACAAAAAAACGAAAAAACGACAATAAAAGATGGGCCAATAGGCACCATCTTTTTTCATGCAATTGCACGGGATCGGTTAAAGCACCTTAAAAAAGCCTGTTCATGAACGAACAGGCTCTGTAAGGAAGGATATTTACTTATGTCTGCCGAGGCCCATGGCTTTTTCCATTTTTCGAACGGTTTCACTGGCGATTTCGTTCGCCTTTTCCGCACCTTCATCAAGAATGCGATCGAGTTCTTCCGAGTTAATCAATTCATTGTACCGTTTTTGTATCGGGGCTAATGTTTCAATAACAACCTCGGCTAAATCCTTTTTGAATACACCGTACCCTTTACCTTCATAATCCTTTTCCAAATCTGCAATCGACCGATCACTTAAAATCGAATAAATCGCCAGCAAATTGGATACTCCCGGTTTATTTTCTGGATCGTATTTAATCACACCTTCGGAATCTGTGACGGCACTTTTGATTTTCTTTTCGATTTGTTTCGGTGTATCGAGCATGGAGATGAATGCTTTTTGATTTTCATCTGATTTGCTCATTTTCTTCGTCGGTTCCTGTAATGACATGATCCGGGCACCGACTTTCGGAATTTTTGCTTCCGGAATGGTAAAAATTTCTCCGTACCGTTTGTTAAATCGTTCCGCCAGGTCACGGGTTAACTCCATATGCTGTTTTTGGTCATCCCCGACGGGTACGATATCGGCATTGTAAAGAAGAATATCGGCAGCCATCAGTGGCGGATACGTTAAAAGACCGGCCGAAACGGCTTCTTTTCCTTGCGATTTGCTCTTAAATTGGGTCATCCGTTCCAGCTCACCGATGTAACTAATACATTGCAACATCCAGGCGGCTTGCGCATGGGCAGGCACTTCCGATTGCACGAATAAAACCGATTTATTCGGATCAATGCCGACGGCTAAATATAAACTCGCTAAACTGCGAATGTTTTTCCGTAACTCCTCCGGATCCTGGGGCACGGTAATCGCGTGTTGATCGACGATGCAGTAAAAACATTTGTAGTCATCTTGCAGTTCGACAAAGTGTTTCAATGCGCCGATATAGTTTCCGATCGTCGGTGTTCCGCTCGGCTGTACTCCCGAAAATAAGGTCTTCATGAATGAACACACTCCTTGCACGATTTTTGATTTCACGGCATATAAAAAAACCATTCATCCGAAAAAGGGACGAATGGTTGAATCCGCGGTACCACCCTTGTTACCTTAAAAAAAGGTCACCTCATCCTGTTAACGCCAGGAAACGCTATTGCCTACTGGAAACGCATCGTTTCGTTCAGCAAAGACTCGAAAGGCCATTCCATTCATCCTGCCGTTTGTTCGCACCAACCACAAACTCTCTGAAGTGCAGCAATGAATGTACTCTTCTTTCTCATCGCTTTTTCCATGTTTACTTTTTAGATTGCTTTTATTATAAAAAAACCATACCAAGAAATCAAGGTGGTAGGTTTTTACTATATTTTCATTTAGAATGTTTAATTGATAATTATCTGAACCGGGTCTAGCAAATTGATTCCAGATTATTTGTTGTTTATTTCACATGAATTTTCATGGGTAATGTCATAAATATAGTGAAAATAGTTGATTTTTTCTAGGTGAAATTTTTTTAGTAAAAAGAAGAATTATTTTGAAAAAAGTATATCCATAGCATTAATTTTTATGTATAATAGAAATAGAAAATATTATTTTAAAGTAATTATAATGTGATAATAAAAGATGTTAGTCCGGGGTAATTACATACAAAGGAGTGATGGGGTGTTGGTTACAATTTTCACTGCACCAAGTTGTACGTCCTGCCGTAAAGCAAAGGCCTGGTTGGAACAAAATAATATCCCCTATAAAGAAAGGAATATTTTCAACGAGCCTTTGACTCTGGAAGAATTGAAACAAATCTTTCGCATGACAGAAAACGGGACGGATGAAATTATTTCGACACGCTCGAAAACGTTCCAGCAATTAAATGTCAATTTAGAATCTTTATCCCTGAGTGAGTTGTTTAAATTAATCCAGGAAAATCCTGGTTTATTGCGCAGGCCAATTCTTGTCGATGAAAAGCGAATCCAGGTCGGCTACAATGAGGATGAAATTCGTCGCTTCCTGCCGCGAAAAATCCGCAATTATCATTTACGTCAGGCCCAGATGCTCGTGAATTAAATTGTGTTGAAAATGTCTTTACGGTTTAAAAAAAACAGTATATAATGGCAGTACATGGTCGATGCCTTCATGCAACACGAATCCTGCATGAAGGTTTTTTCTACATTATGCACCATTTTCAATAGGTGTTTGCTTCATTTTTATCGTAAAGATTCGAATCGATTCCCTTCACTTTGAATTTGTCATAAAATAACACTATAAGTATACAATAATCGTTAACATTTTAAAAATATTTATCTTCGGCCTGCATAAGGGAGGAATCCCTTCACATACCCATTCGGAAGGGAGAGTGATCAAATGGAAATCGAGCGTATTAACGAGCACACGATCAAGTTTTTTATTTCTTACGTGGATGTAGAAGAAAGAGGGTTTGACAGAGAGGATATCTGGTTTAATCGGGAGAAGAGTGAAGAATTGTTCTGGGAAATGATGGATGAAGTCCATCAAAAAGAAGATTTTTCCTTTGATGGTCCTCTCTGGATACAAGTTCAGGCCCTGGAAAAAGGTCTGGAAGTTCTGGTTACAAAAGCGCAAATTACAAAAGACGGAACGCGATTTGAAATTCCGTTCCCCGATGAAAAGATTAAAGATATGACCATCGGTGAACACCTGGAGCAATTACTGGATCACCACTTCCACTACGACACGTTGCATCAAGAGGATCATGAATACGATGAAGAATCCATCCAATTTGTCATGTCCTTCAATGACTTTGAAGATCTGATTTCGCTTGCTCGCCGTCCCTGGCTTGAACATATAGATACAAAGCTCTTCAGTCTAGATGGAAAGTATTATTTGTCTATTGACTTCCCCTTTGAATATTTAACGGAAGATGAAATTGAAGATTTTATCAGTGTGATTTTGGAATATGGCACTGAATCGCAGCGAACCTTAGCTTACTTGCAAGAATACGGGAAAGAAATCATCTCAAGAAACGTTCAAGACGAGATTCGTAAATACTTTTTATAATAAGGAACCATCCAACTGTTGCCGATTTTCATATTGTGAAAATCGGCTTCAATTTTTTTGGCCAAATTGAATGGAGAAACTAAATTCAAAGGGGTGGGGGTATGTTCGTCGCTTTTGATGCAAATGGGAATGTCATTTCTGTGTTAGGAATGTCTGATAATTCGATCAGGCAGCTAAAAAACACCGGTCCTTATTTTTGTCCCGCCTGTAAAGAACAGGTGATATTAAAAGCGGGAAAAAAGAGACATCCCCATTTTTCCCACAAACATCGCTGTTTCGTTAAACCTGAGGGAGAATCGGTCCGTCATCTGGAAGGGAAACGATGGCTCTACCTATGGTTTTCCCGACAGGGATTTGAGCCAGTTCTCGAAAAATATATTCCGGAAATCCAGCAAAGGCCGGATCTGTATATTATATTTAAAGACAGGCCCGTTGCCGTGGAATTCCAGGCTTCCATTATTCCTGTCGAGGAATTGGTAAAAAGAACTCAAGCGTATGTAAAGCACGGCATTTTTCCTCTCTGGATTGTCGATGCAGATGTCGTGAAGAAACGGCATTCCAACATACTCCATTTAACCGATTTCCTTTCCTTTTTCATCCATGATGCTCCATTCCACCAGCCTTCCTTCATTACCTTTAATCCTGTTAAAAAGGAGTTTTCCCTGTACACGAACTTACTTCCTTATTCCAGCCAGCGCGCCCTTTTTGATTCCAAAAGTTTTCCGTTCGATACTGATTGGCAAACGATTGTTAACACACAAATTCCACCCGTTCGCTTTTACGATTACTGGTTGGAGGTCACAGAACAATGGCTCATGCATCTTTCGATGAGCAGCAAGGCAAGGCACAATCCATTTTTGCGCTATTTGTATAATCAGCATATTCATCTGCTGCAACTTCCACCGGAAGTCGGCCTCCCGGTTAAACATTTATACCGTTTGAAACCCTCTCCGTTCATCTGGCAGGGCTATATCTGGCACTACTTTCTTTATGCACGAAAAGAAGGCGCCGAGTTTACTTTACGCGATATTTACCTTTTCCTGTCGCAAACCGGTCGTACTGCCATGGAAAAACGGATGACGGTCACCTACTGGCAACAAGAGAGGGAAAGAAATCCGATCTATGAATATTTGCGGTTATTATCCGCAATCGGGATCGTTAAGCTGGAAGGGGATACGGTGAAATTGCAGAAACCGGTCGAATTAATTACAAAACCGAATTTAATGCGACATGCGATGCGAAAAGATTTTTTTCGTATGTATAAAGGAAAAATTATCCGGTCCTTAATGTTGACGAATGAATCAAATATGGATAAGGTAAAAATAATAAAATAATGCATAGATATTCATACTGATCATTATTTTAATAAATCTTTGGGAGGTATATATATGGCCAGTGAATCGCAAGTAAAAACGTTGCCGAGCCGTGACGAGATTCCGGTAGAAGATACGTGGCGCCTGGAAGATATTTTTGCAACGGATGAAGACTGGGAAAAGGAATTTGCTGCTATTAAGGAGCTTTTACCGAAGGCAGCGGATTACCAGGGACGCCTGGGAGAGAGTGCAGATGTTTTATACGAAGCTTTGCAATTTCAAGATGAAGTGATGATGCGCCTCGGAAAATTATATACGTATGCCCATATGCGCTATGATCAAGATACAACGAATTCTTTTTATCAAGGGATGAATGATCGGGCTACGACGTTATATACGCAAGCGTCCAGTAGTTTTGCCTATGTCGTTCCGGAACTGCTTTCTATCGATGAAAAGCAATTGAAGCAGTTTTTAGAAGAAAAAGAGGAACTAAAGCTTTATGAACACGCCTTTGATCAAATCGCGAAAATGCGCCCTCACGTACTTTCAGCCGAGATGGAAAGCTTGCTCGCCCAGGCATCGGAAGTGATGGCATCACCGAGCAACACCTTCGGAATGTTAAATAATGCCGACCTCGAGTTTCCGGTTATAAAAGATGAAAACGGGGAAGAGGTGCAAGTAACCCACGGCCGGTACATCCGCTTTTTAGAATCGAGTGATCGGCGGGTTCGTCACGATGCGTTTAAAGCCGTTTACGATACATATGGGAAATTTAAAAATACGTTTGCTTCCACATTAAGCGGTCAAGTGAAAAAGGACAATTTTTATGCCAAAGTGCGCAACTACAAATCCGCCCGGGAAGCAGCGTTATCCAATAACCACATTCCGGAAGAGGTATATGACAATCTCGTCCGTACGGTCAATGATCACCTCCATTTACTGCACCGTTACGTATCGCTCCGGAAAAAGGTGCTCGGTGTTGATGAGTTGCACATGTATGACCTGTACACACCATTAGTAAAAGATGTACAGATGGAATTTACCTTTGATGAGGCGAAAGATGTCGTCTTGAAGGGTCTTGAACCGATGGGAGAAGACTATTTATCGGTACTGAAAAAAGCCTTTACTGAACGGTGGATTGACGTTCATGAAAATAAAGGGAAACGAAGCGGTGCTTATTCTTCAGGCGCTTACGGAACGAATCCGTATATTTTAATGAACTGGCAAAACAATGTGGATAACGTATTCACACTAGCCCATGAACTCGGCCACTCGGTGCACAGCTATTACACGAGAAAATATCAGCCGTATCCGTACGGAGATTATTCAATCTTTGTTGCGGAAGTCGCCTCCACTTGCAATGAAAACTTATTGACCGACTATTTCTTAAATACATTAGAGGATAAGAAAGAACGGTTGTATTTATTAAATCATTACTTAGAGACGTTCCGCGGTACCGTCTTCCGGCAAACGATGTTCGCTGAATTTGAACACGAAATCCACGTGCGGGCCCAAAACGGTGAAGCTTTAACAGCCGAGTCGCTGACGAAAATCTACTATGATCTCAATAAAAAGTATTTTGGCAATGATATTGTTGTTGATGAAGAAATTGGTCTGGAATGGGCGCGAATTCCGCATTTCTACTACAATTATTATGTCTATCAATATGCGACCGGATTTAGTGCAGCGACGGCATTAAGTAAACAAATCTTGCAAGAAGGAAAACCAGCCGTCGAACGCTATATCGACTTCCTGAAAGCCGGTAGCTCCGATTACCCGATTGAAGTATTAAAGCGCGCGGGGGTTGACATGACGAGCAGCAAACCGATTGAAGATGCATGTAAAGTGTTTGAAGAAAAATTGACCGAAATGGAACAATTGCTCGGAATTCAATAAAATCGATTCGCAAAAAGTATCCAGCCGTGATGGGGCTGGATACTTTTATTATCATGGAACTATTTAAAACCGCGAAAGCGATTTTTATTATTTAAGTAATAAAAAAACAGAAAAAAGGACATAAATAATAGAAAGGACGTCAAGTACACAGGAAGCAGATTCATGATACCGAAAATCTGCAAAATAAACGAGACGAGTATGAAAAGTAGTAGTAAAGGTATGATTAGTGTTTTCAAAGGGATCCCTCTTTGTAAAGATTTGTCCTACTTATTTTTATGAAGCGGGAAGGTGATATATGAGCAGAGAGCAAATATTTATCGAACTCAATATACTTGACGTTCATTTCTACTATTAACACCTTATTTGTGAAGAATTTGTGAAAAAGTGAATTAATCCTTGCATCGATAAAATAATCGTGTTATTATATAGACGTGAAGAAATTCACAAGCAAACATATACCCCTTTGTTTGACCGTGAAAATTTCTCCCATCCCCTTTGTTCGTAACGAAAGAAGGTTCGGTAGACCACCCATCTACCGAACCTTCTTTCACTTTTATCACCATTTTTTAATATCCCAATTAATAAACAGCACTTTTTTATATGGAAAAACTTGAGCGGATTTTTTGTAAATAAAAAAGTGACCTTTCCGGTCGCTTTTTCATCGATACAATCGTTGTGTATTCACTTTGATTTATTGATTTTTCAATCCAGCGTATTGCCACGCCGTACCGAAGGGCGTTTGAATTTTACGGATTTCCCTTCGCAGTACCAGCTTTTTCAATTCCAGTTCGGCCTTTACCCGATGCCAGTTGTAAATAATGGCGATTTCTTTTGTTGTGACAAAATGTTTATGCTGGATATAAGAAAGTAATGGAGGCAATTGGCGCCGGACGGGGATCTTTTTCAACATTTCAGTTAATAGTTCCACATACACTTCATACGGATTGACACCGCTTAACTTCAAACCGTCTTCTTCCTCGTTGTTATTAAAGACAACGACCGTTGGAATTTCTTCGACATTCATTTCCTGAATGATGCGCAAGTCACTGATAAAAGCTTTAACAGAAGTCTGGGAAACGATATCCTGTTCAAAAAGGTCCACGTCCAATTCGGACTCGACTGCACAGGAAATTAACGTTTCCGTATCGTTGATATCCTCATTTTTATAAAAATAATATTCCTGTAATTTTTTTAAATAACGAATCCCTGCTTTTCTCCCTTGCAATTCAGCTGCTTTAATGGCAATAAAACTAATGTTGGGTGAAGATTTCTCTAAGGAGAGAGTATGGCGATTGCCCGTGATATTTCCGGGCGGTTTTTCGATACTGACCGGTTGCTGATATTCGTGTACTGCAATCGGTTTTACTTTTGGAAATTCACCGAATAACACGTATGTTAAGCGAAAATATTGTCCGTATTCTAGTTGGAGCTTTTTTATGATCGGATCTTGATCAAGACAAACGGGATGCAAGGGATCGATAAAATAATACATTTCTAGTGGTCGCTTTTGACAGCATACCAATTTATGAGAGGGTTCATCCCAGTTTCGTTTTTCTGTCACTGACTTTCACCTAGTTTCTTCACGTCATGTTCTTCATCAGGAGTATTGATCATGTGATGGGCTGTTAAGACGAGCCTTCTGAAAAATTCCTCTCGTATACCCCGGTCTAGCTGTACTTCATCCATGGCCTCCGACATGCACTGGAGCCAGGCCCGCGCTCTTTTCGGAGTTATTGGAAATGGCAGATGCCGCATTCTTAGACGGGGATGTCCGTGTTCGTTTGTATATAAAGGTGGCCCACCGAGAAATTGCGTTAAAAATTGCTTTTGCTTTCTTGCGGTTTCGGTTAAATCTTCAGGGAAAATCGGTGCAAGATCTGGATGCCTGCCGACGCGATAATAAAAAGCATCTACAAGCCGATGGAGTGTTTCCTCACCGATTTGTTCAAACATGGATACCGATTGTTTTTGCATTGGCGTAACCCCTTACTATATGCTTTGGACTTATTGTATCAACGGGGGAGTTTTAACTCAAATAAATCGCTTTTAAGCACAAAAAAGACCGTTTGGCAAGCCAAACGGAACGGGAATTTACACCAGGTTATAAAATTGTTCCATGACTTTTTTGACGTAATTTTGCGTTTCTTTAAATGGAGGGATTCCGCCGTATTTGTCGACATTGCCGGGACCGGCATTATAGGCGGCCAGGGCTAATTCGAGATTTCCGTAACGATCGAGCATTTTCCGTAAATACTTCGTTCCGCCCATGATGTTCTCCCGCGGATCCATGATATTCGTTACCCCCATCTCCCGGGCTGTCCCGGGCATCAACTGCATGAGCCCTTTTGCTCCCGCAGAACTCACAGCTTGGGGATTGAAATTCGATTCCTGTTTAATAACGGCCTGAATCAACGGGGCGGGAATTTCATAGCGGCGGGAAGCCTCTTCAATAATATCGCTGTAATCCCCTTGAATATTGAGCGGTTTATTCCAGGAATGAAAGGGAATCACTGGCTGGAACGAAGGGATTGTTTTCTCATTTTGTACTCGACTAAGAACGACTTGCTGTAAGATTTCTGAAAAAGCCGTCGAACGTGGTTCATGGGATTGATTCGTTTGCATTCCGATTTGCCGCAATGCTTGAATCTCTAACATCGTTTTTACTTGTAACGGGTTCATGCGATTCACTCCTAGGTCTGATCGAGCGATCGTTTCTTTTCCTGATAAAAACGCGCAATCTTGTTTTGACTTTTTCGGCGTGGAATATTCAGTTCGTTTAATAATTCTAGAAAAACTTTTTCTCCCTTATTTATGTCATCTACTTCATATTCTACCTCAAAATCTACTTTTTTTAAATAGTAACTCCGATCGAGAACGAGCAAGCCACCCCGATATTCAATTTCACAACGATGTGTTTCCAGTGCACCGAAATATTCAATATTATCGGTAACGCCTAATTCATTTAAGCGATTCTGTACCGGTCCTTCGGGTAATTCTCCAGTTTCGATCATTTGCCGGGCTTCTTCTTTTGCAAGCGGCTGGGTCGTTTCCAGTTGCCCTTGGATTTTTTGTTCTTTTAAGGTCAGTTCGAACCGGTTGTTTTTTTCGCGTATTCGCAACGCACTATGTAAATCTCGCAACATGAAAGCTGGCGTATCAAAATAATAATTCTTTTGCGAGAAGAAAGCATTCTCGTTCAGGGAAAAGTATGTTTGCAATGCTTTAAATTCCTGTTCGGTCAGCATATTTTTAAATTCAATTTCTAAATGTTGCGCCACTTTATTCCTCCGCTCATGATTCTTTTTGTACGAATGATTGATTATGTTAAAATAATACCAGATAAAAACAAATTTGCCCAATGAGCAAAAAATATTGTTGAAATAGAGAGAGTCGATTGGGTAATGGGGGGATCCAGTTGGAAGAAAAAGATCAAATCAATTGGGAGGAATTTCTCGAACCGTACCGGCTGGCGGTGGAAGAGTTAAAGATTAAATTACGCGCCATTCGCCGGCAATTTTCAATCGAGGGAACCCACTCTGCCATCGAATTTGTTACTGGACGGGTAAAACCGATCATGAGTATTTTAGATAAAGCGAAACAAAAAAATTTGTCCATTCATGAACTCGATCAACTATACGATATCGCAGGCGTTAGAATTATGTGCCAGTTCGTTGATGATATAAAAACCGTTGTCGAACTCTTGAGAAATCGCAATGATTTTGAAATTGTTGAGGAAAAAGACTATATTTCCCATAAAAAAGAGAGTGGCTACCGTTCGTATCACGTGATCATTTTATATCCGGTACAAACGATCCACGGTGAGAAAAAGGTGCTGGCAGAAATACAAATCCGAACCCTCGCCATGAACTTCTGGGCAACGATTGAACATTCCTTAAATTATAAATATCAGGGAAAGATTCCGAAAGAAATCGAATACCGCTTACAGCGAGCAGCAGAGGCTGCCTTTTTACTGGACGAAGAAATGTCGTTAATACGCGAAGAAATAAGAGAAGCACAAAAGGTGTTTTCCGAAAAGAAAATGAGCAACTAAAATTAAGCGTATTATGCTGTACATAATTTTTGCAATTGCCGGGAAGTGAAAATAACTTTGCAAAGCACTACGCGTGAAAAAACTAGTAAGGGTGGGAACGGGATGAATTTTACCATTGTTGCAAAGAGAGATAACCATTCACAAACGATAGCAGAACAGATCCGGAAATATTTAGAGGATTTCGACCTCGTCTGGAGTGATGAGGAGCCGGAAATCGTTATTTCCGTCGGCGGTGATGGAACATTGCTCAATGCCTTCCAGAAATATACCCATCGTCTCGAGGATACCGCCTTTGTCGGAGTGCATACCGGACATTTGGGCTTTTATGCTGATTGGCGGCCCGCTGAAGTAGAAAAGCTCGTCATCGCCATTGCGAAAAAGCCGTTAAATGTTGTCGAGTATCCGCTCTTGCGGGTAACTATCTATTATAGGGATAACAGGGAGCCGGAAAGTTTTCTCGCATTAAATGAGGCGACGGTAAAGACGGTGGAAGGTACGTTCGTCATGGATGTGGAAATTAAAGGGGAACATTTCGAGCGGTTTCGCGGGGATGGATTGTGTGTATCCACCCCATCGGGAAGTACAGCCTATAATAAGGCATTAGGTGGTGCGATTATTCATCCTTCGCTGCCATCGATTCAAATCGCCGAAATGGCATCGATCAATAACCGGGTTTTCCGGACAATCGGTTCTCCCCTTGTTTTGCCGTCCCATCATACGTGTACATTGAAACCTGTCACTCAATTTGATTTTCAAGTAAGTATCGACTATATTTCCACATTGCAGAGGAAGGTAAAGTCGATTGAGTTCCGGGTAGCCGATGAAAAAGTACGCTTTGCCCGTTTTAAACCTTTTCCGTTTTGGAGCCGGGTCAGGCAATCGTTCATCGCCGATTAATGAGAAGGGGTACGCAAATGGAACAGCGTTTTAAACTGCAGTGGGTGGTTAAGCAAGAGCAGGCGGGTAGGACGGTGCGAGAGTTTTTACAGGAAAAGAAGGTGTCGCGGACGAGTTTAGTCGCTATTAAACATGGCGGTGGGGAAATCCGTTTGAACGATGTGCCGGTCACCGTGCGTGAACGTGTAAACGAGGGAGATGTCTTAACCGTTATTTTCCCTCCAGAAAAACCGAGTACGATTTTAACGCCTGAGTCGCTTCATCTCGACATCATTTATGAAGATGAAGCGATTTTAATCGTGAATAAGCCCCCGAATATGGCAACCCTTCCGTCGCGTGATCATCCTTCCGGCACATTAGCGAACGGTTTGCTCCACTATTATCAGGAAACAGGGCTTTCCTCGACACCCCACATTGTAACAAGGCTGGATCGGAATACATCGGGTCTTGTTTTGGTGGCAAAGCATCGCCATATTCATCATTTATTCAATTTACAGCAACAGGCCGGACAGATTGAGAAGCAATATATTGCTCTGGCGGAAGGGGTTTTTCAACATTCATCAGGGAAAATTGAGGTGCCAATCTCCCGCAAGGAAAATAGCATCATTGAACGGACTGTTTCTCCAGAAGGACAATATGCCTGTACCATTTATAATGTCATTCAGCAATATGCCGATTTTGCCCTGGTGAGAATCCAATTAAAAACCGGGAGAACGCACCAAATTCGAGTCCATTTATCGTACATCGGCCACCCTCTCCTGGGAGATGATTTATATGGAGGAAAAACGGAGCATATCGATCGGCAAGCTTTACATTGTGAAACCTTATCTTTTTTCCATCCCCTGGCCGATAAAAAGATACGTTTTTCCGCTTCCTTACCCGGGGACATGGAAATGATTATAAAAAAGGCACAGAATGGATAAACGACAAGAGGTATTACTTACTCTTTTCATCAGAATGCCTTTTTATTGGATTAAATCTATTTATCAACAAATGCAGTGACTTCAAGGTTTACTGCGATTTTATCTAATAATCGTATCCCGGGGACGATATTTTCTGCTAAATTAAAGGCTGTCAAGAAACCAGTCGTTTGGCAATTTTTTGACAGCCTCCTCGATTTGAACGGATTAATTTTTGATTTGAGCCGGTCGCCCCATTGGATAATACTCCGAACGTTCCACATCCTGAAATGCCTCATCAGATAAACAGTTTCTGCCATCGAAAATTAGCGGTTGTTTCATCATGTTCAATGCTTTTTTCCAATCTAACTGTATAAACTCCGGCCAGTCTGTAACGAGAAGCACAGCCTCGGCTCTATCGAGAGCCTCCCAGACCGTATTTGCATAGTGAATCGTGTCGCCGAGGATTTGTTTTGCATTTTCTGCTGCAATCGGATCGTAGGCGTGAATGTTAGCCCCTAAACTTGCGAAATGTTGGGCGATTTTTATGGCAGGGGATTCACGAATATCGTCGGTGTTCGGTTTAAACGCCAGGCCGAAAAGCGCCAATTTCTTATTCTTTACACTGCCGATGCGTTCAATAATTTTTTGCATAAACCGTTCCCGTTGCCGTTCATTGATCGCTACCGTTTCTTTTAAAAGGGAAAAGTCAATGCCATTTTGGTTGCTTGTTGCGATCAGCGCTTGCACGTCCTTTGGGAAACACGATCCCCCATAGCCGACGCCCGCCTGCAAAAAGTGAGGACCGATCCGGTGATCCATCCCCATCCCTTTTGCGACATCGCGAATGTCTGCATTCACTTTTTCACAAAGCTCGGCAATTTGATTGATAAAACTGATTTTTGTCGCTAAAAAGGCATTGGAAGCATATTTAATCATTTCTGCAGTTGGGATTGAAGTTAGTATAAAGGGAATGTTGAGCGGTGCATACATTTTCATCAATGTATCCGCCGCTTTTTCCTCTTTATAGCCGATAACGATACGATCGCCTGCAAGCGTATCGCGAATGGCAGAACCTTCCCTTAAAAATTCGGGATTGGCGGCCATGGCGATGGAAATGTTTTCGCGCAGATGTTGTTTCACAACTTTTTCAATATAGGCATTCGTACCGACGGGAACCGTACTTTTTATGACAATAACAGCATCTCTTTGTAAATGTGTCGCTAAATCAATGGCTGCTTTTTCTAGATACGATAAATTGGCACTCCCATCTTCATTTTCCGGAGTACCAACGGCAATGATGATAACTTCACAATCGGTAATTCCTTCTTTAATAGCGGTCGTAAAGGTCAAACGTCCGGCATCGATATTCTTCTGTAATAATTCTTCCATGCCGGGTTCATAAATCGGGGAAATACTTTTTTTCAACATTGCAATTTTTCTTGCGTCAATATCAATACATGTTACGGAATGGCCGATTTCCGCCAGACAGACAGCGGTCGACAAGCCGACATATCCGGTACCTAAAATCGATATCTTCATTTAATCATTCGCCTTCGCATGAGCAAATTGTGTTTTTTTCGCAGCGACAATTTCATTCATGTATTGAAACACCTCTTCTTTTAAGTCATCCCGTAATAAAGCAAAATCGATCGTCGCTTTGATAAAGCCTAACTTATCACCGACGTCATAACGTTTTCCGTCGAAATTATAGGCGAAAATCGCCTGCCGTTCATTTAATAAATTTATAGCATCGGTTAACTGTAATTCATCGCCCTGACCGATCGGGGTTTCTTCTAGTGCTGTAAAAATTTCCGGTCGCAAAATATAACGGCCCATCACAGCCAATCTGGAGGGCGCATCTTTTAAAGCAGGCTTTTCAACGAGGGATTCGACGTAATAGATGTTCTGGTCAATTCCACCCCCTTGCGGTTTAATGATGCCATATTTGGAAACGTCTTGCTTCGGAACTGGCTGGACAGCGATAATGGAACTCGACCAATAGTTGAATACATCAATCATTTGTTTTAATGCGGGGGGATCCGACTCAATAATGTCATCCCCTAATAAAACGGCAAAGGGCTCATTGCCGACAAATTTTTTGGCACATAATATCGCATCCCCAAGTCCTCTCGGCTCTTGTTGTCTGATATAGCTAATATTGGCGAGATTGGAGATTTTCCGCACTTCCTCTAAAATATCAAACTTGTTTTTTTCCTGTAAGGCATCCTCCAGTTCATAACTTTTGTCAAAATGGTTTTCGATTGAACTTTTCCCTCTGCTAATAATGATGGCAATTTCCTCGATCCCCGAGGCAACAGCTTCTTCGACAATATATTGAATCGCAGGCTTGTCGACAACCGGCAACATTTCTTTCGGTTGGGCCTTTGTCGCTGGCAAAAATCGTGTACCAAGTCCTGCTGCGGGTATTACGGCTTTGCGAACTTTCAAGAAAGTAGCCTCCTTTCGAAATCTTTATATCCTGTGTATGCGCATTTAACTAGTTCGGTCACGTTACTTGCCTATTTCACCGGGAAATATTCAGCGAATGAACCGGTCAGGAAGACTACATGAAAGTTCGCATTGCCACGTTTTGGCATTTATACGAAGAAAGCTAGTTCCAGCGTTTCTTCAAATCCGGTATAGTTGTAAACTAATCAGATAACTTTATTCGTTGCGGTCGATAAACCTTTTTCAGCCATGTGATTAAAAGTTTTGGGAGCACTTTTTTGCGGCGGTGGATCAAAAAGGCGACAATTGCTTTTTTCTCTTCTTTTGTTACGAGCCAGTCATCAGGGATTAAATCGACAATTTCTTCGATTAGTAAAATTGGCATCGTTTGAATAATCTCCAGTGCTTCTAAAAAGGCATTTTCATTTTCGATATAACGGCAGAGAATTTGATGGGTAGCACTTTTGAACAAGCCTTGTGAAGCATGCGTCAGGTCGTCCAGGCTCCAGCGATACGATGTAAGGATTTCCGCATGGTCGATGGACCAAACCTGGAATTCACCAGGGGATTTTTCCTGTAATAAAATATTTTTCCGAGTTCGGTCGGAATTGAGTAGCCAGTAATCGAATAAAATAAGCATTGCCAGCGTATCCTGGTTGGTAATTTTCTCGATGTCCGTGATCTCGTGCAAATTTTTACAATCTGGAATAAAACTTGAGGCAAACTGATACCGGGATGGCAGTAAAGGCAGTGGATTCGGTAGATTCATTTTCATTTCTTCGTCTAATGAGATGATTTTTGCAAAAGGGATGGGAACCCCTAAATATCTACCGATGCAGTAACCGATCCACTCATTGGCCAGGGACTTTTCAAAACCTGTCTGGAGATATTTCACGACATAACGCTTTCCGTCTTCTAAAGTTAATAAGTGGGCATTGGATTTTCCTGGTAATGTTTCATGGTAGATCATTGGCTTCATGGCAACTGACCTCCAGCATCAGACCCGTGAACAATGCGTTTTAAAAGGGAAACATATTGTTCAGCGACAAGATCAATTTTAAATCGGTTTTCGACATGTTCTATCGCTTGCTGTGATATTTTTTGATGCAATTCCGGTTGGTCGACAAGGGAATAAATCGTCTTGATCGCATCCTCCGTTTTATTTTGCCGAAATAAAAGACCGGTTTTTCCATCTTCAACAATCTCGGTAACGGGCATCATTTTTGCCGCCACGACAGGTACCCCACAAATCATCGATTCGATAAATGTATTGCCAAAAGACTCGACCTTTGTAGTCGCTAGTGTGACGCCACCGGATTTCCTGATTTTTTCATATACCCGGGGCATTTGTTGATACGGGATGACGGGGTACCATTTAATAATATCGGTGAGTTGTTCTTCCTCACGGACTTTGGCGAATTCTTCTCGCTGCACACTTTGAGCACCACCAATGACCCAAAATTCCAGGTCATCCCGTTCGTTTTTAATGATTTTGGCGATTTCAATTAATTTTTGCCAATTTTTCCTGCGATCGAGTCTGCCAATCCAGCCGATGATTATCTTCCCGGAAGGAGCAGGGGGAACATCGGCATCCCCATCCATTTCTTTTACTTGTGAACGATAAAAGGTCGTGTCTATACCGTTATAAATGATGTGTATCGGAATATTTTCGACTAAAATGGATACGAGCCGTTTTTCATATTCCGAGGGTACGATGATAGCTTCCGGTTCGATATCCTGGACATTTTCTAAATGAGGAGTTAATTTTTTTAACTCGGGCGTGCGGGCTTCCACGATTACGGGACCTTGAAACCGGGCTTTTTTTATCCAGGGGTAGGCATAGCCCGTATCGACAACGATAATCGCATCATATTGATTTTCTTGAATGATTTTGATAATTTCTTTTTTGTCTTTAGTCAAATATACTTTGGCTACGTCTTCCATGATATGGAGACCGCCATGGTCCTTCATATAAAGAAATTCCGTTTCAATTCCGTGTTTTTTAAAATAAAGCGCCCGGTTACGCCATCCGGCATTCACTCCGCCAACGGTCAACAGTCGCCAAATGACTAGTAGTTTCATATGGAGATTCTCCTGACTTTTCGTAAAAACTCGCGTGCATTCCGGTTCATTTTTTCTTCTTCTTCTCTTTCTTTGATTTCTTGTCTTTATTATCAGCTTCTTTCTTTTTCTTGGAAGTGCGATTTTTTTCTTTGTCTTTCTTTTTCTTCTTCTTTTTCCAAGCTTTTTTCGCTATTGGTTCATCAATGCTATCAGGAATTGGCAGCAAATCTTCCTCTGACGATATCTCAATTCCTGCTTCTTTAATTTTTTCAATCAATTCGTCAGGGTCCATCCCTCTTGCCAGCATGATTCTGACCCATTCTTCTTTAAAGATTTTGAAAAACAAATTTTCTACGGATTGCTGATAAATTTCCGGATTCACGGTCGTTGTTAATTTTTCATAGATCTTCTTCAGTTTTTTTCGATTGATCTTTTCCTGGAGCAACTCCTGTGTTAATTCCTTCGCAATTTCTTCCATCTGAATATAGTGCTGCCATTCTTCATAAAGCTGGGGTGCCAATTTCTGGACATGACTTAAAAAGATTGCTTTATAATCTTCTCCCAGGGAATTCAGCAGTTTCCGTGGGTATGGATAAACCCGGTCCCGCCATACGGTTCTGCCCACATCGATAACCTTTAAGCTTAAATCTTCTTGCAAATAAATTTGTCGTTTATGATGATCGATCCGTTCATAACCGATTTCTTTAAAGGTGATGAGCATATCGATTATTTTTTGCGATAGTTGCTCGGTTAAAGGCTGGGATTGTAGATATTCCCGTAAATCGATTCCCCGGACCATTTCCATGGCGATATAATTTTTTCCCTTTTTATAAATCTTCGGCAATAGATCTGTATGCTGGCCGAGGCTCATCGCATAATATTCCCGTTCGCAGTCTTCCGGATCACCGTAGACCTTCACTACGATATCATCGGACAGTCGAAAAACAGCACCTTGTCGTCCTTTTCCGATCATTTCCAGGGGCGATTTATTCACGACTACAACATCTTCATTGGGGATATTAACGACATATATTTTTTTTACCAGTTGATCTAAATCATTTAATTCCATCCGTTTCAACCTTTCTTTACTGGAACAAGTTTTCTTCTTTATCAATTAATGTAATATGGCTTACGATTGAAACGGCATTGAACTATTTTTGTGTGAATTTTGGAATGGATGTTTGTTTTATGAAGGGAAATCGATCAGCAAACGTTTATTTTTAGCTAGAAGAGGGAATAGCAGGAAAAATTGGAGAGAACGGAATGCTAATAAGTGAGCAGGAAAGGTCTCTGTTGTGGATTATTTGAATAAAAAAATCCGGATGGAATCCGGAACAAGAATATTAATCAGGGAATGTTTTGAATTTTTCCGGGACGAGGGGCATGGAGGATGGAACTTGAACAATTTCCATTTCCGGATACCTCAGGGCGGTTAGTTTGCCACCAAATACACAGCCTGTATCGATATTGTATGTTCCATTAATGATGCGAACATCGCGAACGGGGGTGTGTCCATAGACGATCGTTTGTTTCCCGTGATAATATTTGGCCCAGTCCAGCCGAACTGGAGACCCGTCGGGATTTTTTTCCCCGGTAATATCGCCGTAGAGGACGAAGGTCTTTACTTTTTTATTATATTTGCCGATATAGTCTTCCCGAATTCCCGCGTGAGCCACGACGAGTTTGCCCTCAGCGAGGATGTGATACAGGGGGGACATTTCATACAATTCGATAAATTGATGGCGAATTTTCTTTTTCTCACGCTCCGACAGTTGTTCATATTCCGCAACGGTCGTCTCGAGCCCGTTGGCAATCTGTACTTTGCGTCCGAGAAAAAAGCGATACAGTTTATTACAGTGATTTCCCGGTGCATAATAGGCAGCTCCGCTTTTGACAAGATTGTAGACAAGTTGAATAACCTTCAGTGAATCCGGTCCCCGGTCCGTTAAATCCCCAAGAAAAACGGGCTTACGTTTTTCTGGATGCACGGGAATTCCATCCCGCCATTCGTACCCTAATTTTTGCAGCAAGGTAACCAATTCATCATAGCAACCGTGGATATCGCCGATCACATCATATTTCATGCGCTTCCCTACTTTAACGGTTTTATCTTTTGTTATAAGAAATGTTTTTCCATCCATAGTATTGCTAAAGGGATTCTTTTTTATCAAAACATTAAGAAACAGCAAGTTGGACTTTTCTTTTATAAAAAAATCAGCTAAAATTAGGAGTAGGTAATAATATCAGAAGCTAACAGGAGGACTAATGAATGCTAGGATCATTAAAAGGGAAAACCTTTGTCGTCATGGGGATTGCCAATAAACGGAGTATTGGCTGGGGAATCGCCCGCTCTCTTGATAGAGCAGGTGCTCGCTTGGTAATAACATATAATCAAGACCGGATGGAACGCAATGTGCGCCAGCTGGCGGAAACTCTTGAATCGGGAGAAGAGCCGATCATTCTGCAGTGTAATGTTGCTGATGATGAAAGCATCCGCAATTGTTTTGCTGCCATCAAAGAAAAAGTTGGTGTCATTCACGGGCTTGCCCACTGTATCGCTTATGCGGACCGGGAAGATTTGCAAGGGGAGTTTGTGGATACATCAAGGGATGGATTTTTGCTGGCGCAAAATATTAGTGCTTATTCCTTAACGGCTGTGGCCAGAGAAGCAAAAGAATTGATGACAGAAGGCGGAAGCATTGTCACATTAACGTACCTTGGTGGCGAGCGGGTAGTTCAAAACTATAATGTGATGGGTGTTGCGAAAGCGTCACTCGAAGCCAGTGTGAAATATTTAGCCAATGATTTAGGGAAATACAATATCCGGGTCAATGCAATTTCCGCCGGTCCAATTCGTACATTATCGGCGAAAGGAGTTCGCGATTTTAACACGGTTCTGAATGTCATTGAAGAACGAGCACCGCTCAGAAGAACGGTTACAACGGAAGAAGTCGGGGATACCGCATACTTTTTACTCAGCGATCTATCCCGCGGCATAACAGGGGAAAATATTCATGTAGATTCCGGCTACCATATTTTAGGAATGTAATTACATGTTCAAAAAGATGTAAGCGGCTTTCTTCACAAATTGACCTAGCTTGAGCATATATCCAGAAAAGTTACTATTCCATACGCTTCACATTGTAGAAAAACCCGTAGAACGCACTTCCGTTCTACGGGTTTTTTTTCGTTAACCATTGGTCACTTATCACAACCATGCTACAGCTGCATACTATTATATGGAAAACGTAATCGGAGGGAAGCCCAAATGGATGAGAGAGAGATGCAGAAGAAACCGGCTATCTTTATTCAACAGCCGCCCTTACCGTTCAAAACCTATCCTGCTCAATATATATACCGCCTGTCAGTAACTCCCCCTGTCGTTCAAGCGGAGGAGGAAAACAGCCAACAGTCCCCGGTAAAAGAAAAGGGGCGAGCGGTTAAAAATAAAAAAACGATTATTGCCATTGAAGAAGGGGACGGAAATAAAGAACAATCGGTCGAAGTGCAAGTGCCGGAAATCGATGAAGAGCGGCAAAGTATGTTGCGAGATACGCTTCGGCGTTTAAGCCTATATCCGCATGTTCTGCAAAGACCATTTTGTGAGGCAGAGATTCATGGGGAGAAAGTCGTTTTTCAAGTAATCGGTAAACGGGGGGATTTGATTCGTATTAAACAAAAAAAGGAAATTAAAACCGTTAATATTGACGAAATTAAAAACTTTAAAATTTTACAATAAAAAAATGGTGACTCACCGGTAATCAGGTTTGAGTCACCTTTTTTATTTTAATTTCTCAAGCAATAAAAAAAGCATGAACAACCAAAGCCTGGGGAGGCTTTGGTTCAGTTCATAACCCGTCTATTTCCGTATAAAATGTTTGATTGGCTTAGTACGAATTTTTATGCATAGAAATAAGATAAAGTAAAGAAATCATTAAATTGTGGTTGGCGGTAAGCAAGTGACCGAGCAGAAGCAGTCAAGATCGACAGTGATGCAAACACCGGTTGAAACTAAATCCTCATCCTCGATATCATCAAGCAATTGATTCACTTTTCTCTCCTGACCTTCCTGCAGCAACTCTAGCGTGGCGCAGCATGTTTCCGGGTCGACATCTTTTACTTTGAAAACAATAGCGTTAATGACTTCGAGTCCGGTATTCGGATTATCTCGATTACGGCGAACACCGCTACCGATAAATAAATCGCTGTTTCCGGCATTGGTTAACATGACGGGAATTGTATTATAGGGATTGGCTGCACCGCCTACTAGCTCCTGAATCGCTGTATCACAGCTGTTCGGGCAATTCATTTCAACCTGGTCCTGTGCTTCGACGATGGATAAAAGTGTATCGCAGACACAATTCATCGTATTATTGCCATTGTTATTTTTATTGGAACCCATTTAATATCCTCCTTCATCTTTGATGATAAATTTTCATTATCAGACTATGTAAAAAGACTATCGTCGGTATCGGCAATTCGCCTAATTTCAGGTGAATTCATCAAATAAATAAGCCTAGTTTCATTTTTGAGGAGGTCATGTATGCTCGAAATCGATGGATGGACATTTATACTGATCGGTTTAGCAACTTTTCGCTTAACGCGCTTAATTGTTTTTGACCGAATTACCGAATTTATCCGCAAACCCTTTTTAGAAGAATTTGTGGAACAAAATGAACAGGGGCAGGAGGAAACATATATTGTTCCGAAAGGGAGCGGGATCCGCAAGTGGATGGGGGAACTATTGAGTTGCTACTGGTGTACAGGAATATGGGTGAGCTTCTTTTGGGTATTGTTTTATTTGTTTTATCCTAATGTCGCCGTATTTTTGATTCTCATCTTTGCCCTGGCAGGA
The DNA here is from genome assembly GCA_937951955.1 of uncultured Bacillaceae bacterium. Classification (GTDB taxonomy): domain Bacteria; phylum Bacillota; class Bacilli; order Bacillales; family Caldibacillaceae; genus CALGAD01. The sequence goes on along the minus strand of CALGAD010000017.1, from coordinate 32,764 downwards.
TTCGCTGCCATAATTGAAACGATAATTAGCCGCTTACTGGGTGAATGAAAGGTCCGTTCGTCTATATTTTTTCATATAGTACTATAAAACGAAGAAAGGAGCCCGGTAATGAAAAATACGAAAATGAACGAGCAAAAAATGGCGTTGCGAAAACAAAAGTTGATGCGGCGAAAGAGGTCGTGCGGTTGCAACCGAAAAAGAAGAATGAGCGAATAAAAACGGAAAAACCAGTCTCCGCGGGGGATTGGTTTTTTAATTTTGTACAACATAATGTCGGAAATATTTTTGTCTTAGCGGACAGTTTTTTTCTTGATAAGAATTTTTTTCATAAAAACAGGAGAATAGAAAAAACTATAAGATGAATCTGTAGCTATATAGGAAGGGAAAATGATGAAAAAAAGAATTTACATATTTTTACTTATCGCCATCTGCACAGTCCACGTCTCTTGCAGCACAGCAAAAGAAAATTTCACCTCACTTGGTGACGGTACACTCCAGATGATCAATCATTCATCCCGGGCAGAAAGTATTCAGGAAAAGGATGAATCCTTTGCATCTAAAGTAAAAGAAACCGCCCTTGAATTACCCGAAATTTACGATGTCCATGTCATAAAAGGTAAAAAAGAATCGCTCGTCACATACAAAGTCAGGCATATGCAGCGCTTTCGGATGAAGAGGATTGAGAAAGAATTAATAGAAAAACTGCAAGAAAAATTCCCGGATGAACGCTTTACTGTCTCTAGCGATTTTAAAATATTCCTCGAAAGTACCCGCTTGCAAAAGAAAATTCATAATAACGAAATATCCGAAGAGGAGATGGAGGAAAAATTACAGTGGATCATTCAGTTAAGTAAGGAGAAAACTTGAAGGAGGAGCCCATGACGAAAAAGAGTAAAACTAAAACGCCTGAACAAAAGCAGTATGAGCAGCTAGGAAAAAAACATGAAATTAAACGCCCGATTTTAAGAAATTGTATTGTCAGTTTTCTTGTCGGCGGAACGATTTGTGTTATTGGCCAGGCGATCAGCTTTTTTTATATGTATTTTTTTGATTTCACCGAACAAACATCAGGGAACCCGACGGTGGCCACACTCATTTTTATTTCCATGTTGCTGACGGGATTTGGTGTATATGACCGGCTTGGTCAGTTTGCCGGCGCGGGAAGTGCGGTACCGGTAACGGGCTTTGGCAATGCGGTAATTTCTGCGGCCATTGAACATAAAACGGAAGGGTTTGTTCAAGGGGTTGGCGGAAATATGTTTAAACTGGCGGGAACCGTGTTGCTATTCGGCGTCTTTTCTGCCTTTGTGGTGGCTATCATTCACACTGTTGTCGGAATGCTGGGAGGATTGTAAATGTTAGTCGGCAAGCAATCATTTATTTTTGAAAACAAGCCGGTCGTCATCTCCACTGGAGTGGTTGGCGGCCCCTTTGAAGCGAGGGGGAAAATACCGGATGCCTTTGATATCCTTCATGACGATTTATGGATGGGAGAAGATTCGTATGAAAAGGCCCATCGGCTCTTGATTGAAAATGCGATACAATCGGCACTAGATAAGGCTAATTTACAAAAAGAGGAAGTACAATTTGCATTTGCAGGTGATTTAATCAATCAACTTACCCCGACGAACTATGCGATGGAAAAATTTCAGATTCCCTTTTTCGGGATTTTTAATGCCTGTTCTACTTCCATGGAAGGGCTGGCGCTAGCTGCCATATTAATCAATGATGCCGGGGCCAATTACGTTTTAACTGGGGCGGCGAGCCACAATGCGGCAGCCGAACGGCAATACCGGTATCCGACGGAATATGGAGGACAGAAGCCACCGACTGCGCAATGGACTTCCACAGGTGCCGCCTATGCCATAATCGGTAAAATCACGGAACAAAATCGCCATGAGCCGAAAATCACTTCGGCAACAATCGGAAAAGTTCTTAACCCAGGAATTGCCGACCCGTTTAATATGGGCGGGGCGATGGCACCGGCGGCCGCCGCTACGATTGCCAGTCATTTTCAGGATACCGGACGGGAATTTGATTATTACGATTTGATCGTTACCGGCGATTTAGGCAAAGTAGGTAAACCGATTGCTTTAGATCTCTTAAAGCAAAAAGGAATTATTCTGGATGAAAGCCGTTTTGATGATTGTGGCTTAATGATTTACAAAGACGACCAAGAAGTACATGCCGGTGCAAGTGGAGCTGCAACATCGGCCATCGTACTTTACGGTCATTTATTGAAATTAATGAAACAGGGAACGTATAAACGGATTTTATGTGTCGCGACAGGATCCTTACACTCACCACTTTCTATACAGCAAAATGAGAGTATTCCCGTTATCGCACATGCGGTTTCCATCGAAATGGATTAAATTTTCACAATGACTATGCGATAACTGTTAACAAGTATAGCGTGATTTTGCCGCGGAAGGAGGATTATGATGCTCGCCATGTTTTTCTGGGCCTTTGTCGTGGGAGGCTTCATTTGTGTGATCGGACAATTAATCATGGATTTAGGTAAAGTCACTCCAGGCCATGCTTTAAGTATTTTAGTTGTCGTCGGAGCGATTTTAGACGGGTTAGGGTTATATGAACCATTGCTTGATTTTGCCGGGGCGGGTGCATCGGTACCGATTACAAGCTTTGGTAATTCATTGACTCACGGTGCTTTACAGGAAGCCGAACAACACGGACTTATCGGTGTGATTACCGGCATGTTTGAAGTGACGAGTTCGGGTGTCTCAGCAGCCATTATTTTTGCTTTTATCGGTGCTCTTTTATTCCGGTCTAGAGGGTAAAAAAGAAAGCGGATTCAATTCCGAGGAGTGCCCATACTTTTTCACCAGAACTTACATACGATAAAGAGAAATCAGAATGAAGTGAGGTGAAAAATATGTGGGGCTATGGCGGATACGGCGGTTACGGCTATGGCGGTGGCTATGGCGGTTCAACCTTCGTATTGATTGTTGTGTTATTCATCTTGTTGATTATCGTTGGCGCAAGCTATTTGTAAAATATTCAGGGGATAGGTCTATGCCTATCCTTCCTTTTTTTTGGAAAAACGGACAAATATCCGGGTATGATTTTTTTAGCGGATTCGCACCAATTAGCGAAAACAACATACGATATAGATAGATGATAAGGGAGAGTGGGAGAACCGAAATGGACAATAATTTGTTTAAAAATGTGGAGAAAAAGACTGGCGTTAATATGAACGAAGTTTTCCAGCTGGCACAATCTTTGCAAAATGCAAATTTTCAAGATGAGCGGACAGTACGACAAGTTGTCAAGAAAGTTGCCCGGATAGCAAACCGGCCGATATCAAAGGAATTGGAAAATAAAATTGTGCAAACGATCATTAAAGACGGGAAAAAGCTCGATTTCAATACGATCGCCAATATGGTGAACAAAAGATAATAGAAAACCGGAGCGACCACATTCACTTGCGTAAGGGATGGTCGCTTTTTTTATCTTCCATTTCAGATGACCGGTCTCCACGGTGAGCATGATTCTTTGTAGAAACAAAGATACCGGTTACAATTAAATTAGGAGATGTAGATTGAAGCAGACGGTCAAATTGCTTAATCATTTACCATCGATTGGGGGGACAGGGAATGGGGTACATTTTACCTGTTGCTACATCGACGTATCAACAATACAGTAATTATGTGTTAAATACGAAAAGAATCCATCGCCAGGTGACCGCTTCCCATAAAATTACTCCAGCTCGCCTGCAGCCGGAGCGGTACGATTATTCCAGCTATAATCGGAACGGTTCACTTGTAGAAAACAAAGGAAAGTTTATTGACGTTTATTGTTAATATCTTTTTTTTGCTCATACGTTTGGACATAAAGCGGTGTATTTTCCTTCCACTCGGCATACAAAACTTTTTTTACATCTTTTATCCCCAACTTTGCTAATTCCTCCTGGAGATTTGCTTTATCCCAGCCAATGATCGACAGATTTTCGGGGATGATTTCTCCGTCCAATATGAGCGAAACCGGCAGGGACGGAGCCGGGGCGTTTATGTTTAAATCCCCCTTTGTCACTGATTCACCTTCCGGAAATTTCATGACACTTAACGATCCATCCGTTTCTAAAATCGCATAGGCGCAGTCGCGAATGGAAAAGATATCTTTTTGCCGGAGCAAATGTTGGAGCTGGTTGATATCGAGATGATTTTTTTTCAAGGCGTCATAGTCGATAACCCCATTATGGATAATAATGGATGGACTTCCTTCCAACAATTTCCTCGAGCGGCGCACTTTTAGCGTCACCATATCCGTTCCAAAAACTAGTAGTCCCCATATCACGCAGGCAAATAATATTTTCCCGACGCCAATTTTATTATCAAAAAATGCATTGCCGACGAGTTCACCGATCACGAGGGCAGAAATGAAGTCGAAAGTCGTAATTTGCGATAGTTGTGTTTTCCCTAATAAATTCGTCAAAGTTAAGAGGGCAAAATAGCCAACGATAATTTCAAAACCAATTTTCAAATATTCCATGCTAGCCTCCATCTCACAGATGCTGTACTATCATTTTTTGCTAAGGAGGAGGAAATTAAACACGAAATCTGTAGCATGGATATCTGCAGCTATTTACTTATATCATTTCATCGGCAAACGAATCTCTGAAAAAAATGGTTCAAGGGAATCCCCTTTTTAGTAACATACTAAAATCAATAAAAAACCAGCCGCCGTATATGGCAGCTGGATGATCAAAGCGTTTTTTCCATCGTGCGATGAGGAATTCCGGCATCAATAAACTCATCGGAAATAACGGTAAACCCCAGTTTTTCATAAAAGGAAATGGCATGGGTTTGTGCATTGAGCTTGACTTTTTGAATCCCTTCTTGTCGGGCATGCTCAATGATTTTTTCAATTAACATTTTCCCGAGACCCCTGTTACGGAAAGGGGCTAATATACATACCCGTTCAATTTTTCCTTGCGTTCCGTTCGCATCAAGGGTGCGGAAACGGGCCGCACCGATCGGTTCATGATGATCGTAGAGGACAAAGTGAGTTGCTTCCTCATCGAATTCATCCATTTCCAGTTCCAGGGGAACATTTTGTTCTTCTACAAAAACGATTTTTCGTATAGCAAATGCGTCATTTCGTTCTTTTTCTGTTTTTGCAATGATTACTTCCATAATTGATGAAATCACTTCTTTCTGAGTAGGTAAGTATCATAAACGGTCCAAACACCGTTATCTAATTGATATAGTAAATGGAAACGGTCAACGGTTTCCTCATGTTCTACTTTTGTCAAACGAAGTTGCCCGTAAACATCGTCATGTTCACTATCGGATAAATCTTGTCCAATCGTAATATGGGGGACAAACACGTATTCTGGTGGCGAACCGTATGGGAGCGCGTTGATCTCTTCATGGAGTTTGATTAATTCGGGAACAGGATCAACTTTAAAATATATCACATTGTTTACCGGATGGAAAGAACTGACTTTTAGTGTGCGGAGTGTAAAAGGTTCGTGGTTTTTAGCAAGTTTTGATAAATCTTGTGAAATGTTATTAATTTCATCATCCTTCACTTCAAAGGCATATTTCAAGGTGAGATGTGGTGGAATAAACATATATTTTGAATCGTATCGTTTCCGATAGGAATTCGCCAAATCCTGTAATTTTTTAGACGGAAAAATCGCGATACCGACCTTCATAGGAGTACCTCCTCATTTCATTTTTCTTTTATAACTCCATTATATAACAAAGTTCAGAAAATAATAAATTGGTAAATTTGTCAATTTCATTAAATTTTCGGAAAAAGGTATGTTAAGGCGCGTTTTAAATCTTGTTGCCAGAACTTCCACGTATGGTTTCCTAAAAATTCATCGTAAAAATATTGGTCCTGTCCCTGGTTTATATAGGCGGATAGCTTGCGATTGGCGGCTAGAAAATCCATGATACCACCATCGGTCATTTTTACTGCCGTTTCTTCCGATCCTACGACATGATAAACCGTTATCCGGGACCAGTTGTGAAAACTTTTTGTTTTATAAAGAACCGTTTCATCGACATAGGGTGAAAAAAGCAGCAGTTTCCCGAAAGTTTGCGGAGCCGTTAATGCGGTCATTAATGAAACCGTCGCTGCTAAAGAATCTCCGGCTAGCGCCCGTTCAGTAGCATCTTTTGTGACAGCATATTTCCCTTCCAGAATGGGAATCATTTCTTCACATAAGAACTGGATATATGCTTCATTTTTTGAACCGGATGGATGATATTTTTGCCGGCGATCTTGTACATTTTTATAAGGAATACCGAAAAAAAGCAGGGGTTCGATTACATTATTTTGAATTAACTCATCTAATGTTCGAACGATCCTGCCCATCTGGAAAAAGTCTTTTCCGTCTTGTGCGATGATATACGGGTAGCGTTTCTCTTGCGAATAATGAGGAGGTAAATATGTCAATATATCTAATGTTTCGTTTAAAAGATAACTCGTTACCGTAAAATTTTCCGTTGTACCTTTTGCCATATGAACTGCCCCCATAACTTTATGAATATTTCGGCTTCATCTTACCATAGAAAAATAAAAATGATAACTGAAAGGCTCCATTAAGCCGAAGGGAGGCGATTTCTTCGATACGGTTCGACGGCCAAAATCCGCTCCAGTTTAAATGTTCGGTACTGTTTTTTGCTATAACAGTAGGCATGAACGAATGAAGTATTTATTTTATTAACCATGATGGTCCGTTTGGAAAAGGAACCGTCTTGTTTTTGGTAAATAATGACGACAGGTCTCCGTTCCCGGGCACTTTTTAAGAGCCATTTGTACATCATGCTCTCCTCCAAGCGAATTGTTTAACTTCATTATAGCGAACTTATGTTCGATTTACAAGAGAACACGCCCGGTTGTGAAAAATGAAAAAATCGGTGGGTTACCCCACCGATTGAAGATGAATTAAAACGATTTACCGAAAGTACCTTGAAAGAGCGAATCTTTCAAAGGCCTGCGATCATTGGGCAGCTCCCGGTCTTGAAAAGCTTCGGGAAGGTCTTCTTTTTCCCCTTGATAGCCGATGGCGATAACAATATGTATATCAAAATCATCGGGAATATTTAATAGGTCCCGGGCTTTTTCCCGATTGATCCCTCCCATCGGATGTGTGATCAGTCCGTTTTTTACGGCTTGCAGGGCAAGAAATCCCCAGCACGTTCCCGCATCAAATGCATGATAGCGATTTTCACCGTTTTCGTTTCTCCTTTTCGAAATTAACAGGGCGAGGACCGGAGCTTTTTTACACCATTGTAAATTCCCTTCGTTGATAAATTGATAAAACTTTTCTTTTTCCTCTTTTGTGCGAGCAACGATAAAATACCAGGGCTGGCGATTATTGGCGGATGGTGCCCAGCGTGCCGCTTCAAAGACACTCATCAACAGCTCTTCTGGAACTTCTTTTTCAAGAAAAGAGCGGGGGGACCAGCGATTTAAAAATATATCGGCAATTGGATAATCGGCTTTTCGCTTCTGTACCTGTGTAATCATCTGTCATCCTCCTTGTGTTCCGTTGATTGCGCTAGAATTATTATAAAATAATTATAAAAAAATGTTAAAAAAGGAACACTTTTAAAAGGTTCCTATATACTTTCTGCTATTGTTATGTTATATAAATAAAATATCTGATGTAAAAAAGAGGGAAAACGATGGAACGATTACAACCAGGAAAAATTTACAAATTAGAAGTAGCCAGAGAAGCACCGTTCGGTTATTTTTTAACGAATGGGAAAGAAGACGTGTTGCTTCACCATACCGAGATCGCAAGCCCGGTTCAAGAGGGAGATGAACTGGAGGTGTTTTTATATCAAGATAAAAAGGGGCGGCTTGCTGCATCGATGAGGATACCGCCCATCACCTTTGGCCAATTTGCATGGTGTAAAGTGGTCGAGGTCAAACCAGAAATCGGTGCTTTTATCGATATCGGGTTAAGTAAAGACATTTTGATTCATAAGTCGGACTTACCGAAAGTTCCCCATGTCTGGCCGCAGATTGGCGATGAATTATATTGTACATTGAAACTCGATCAGTATGGCAATCTCCTTGGGAAAATTGCGAAGGAAACCGATATGAAGCCTTTATTTAAACCGGCGACACAGAAAGATTTTAATAAAAACGTTGGGGGAGTTGTCTACAGAACATTACGATCCGGCACTTTTGTCATCACCGATGAAGGATACCGCGGCTTTATCCATAGAAGTGAAAGAAAAACAGAACCACGGCTCGGCCAGCGCATTAAGGGCCGGATTATTGATATAAAGGTCGATGGTGCGGTCAATATTTCTTTACTGGAGCGAGCTCATGAAGTGATTGAGAAAGATGCAGCATTTATCTGGAACTATTTACAGGAACGGGGCGGAAAAATGCCTTATAGCGACAAAAGTCAACCGGGAGATATTATGATCAGATTCGGCATGAGTAAAGGGGCTTTTAAACGCGCACTCGGCCATTTAATGAAAGAGAACAAAATTGAACAGCGGGACGGCTGGACGTATTTAAAATAAATAAAATCTATAAATTTATAAAAGCCATGAAAAAAACTCGCACTCGCACAATAGTTGCGAGTTTTTTCAATGGTTACAGAAATGAAAGGCAATGGTAGATGAAATCTGCTCGAATGATCTTTGCTTGAAATAATGCTTATTATTGTCATAAAATTAAGAAATGAGTACGCATTTTAGAAAGAGTGAAACAATTGACGCATATGATTTTTATTTTTTCAGAAATTATCTTGCCTATTTTTATTTTAATCGGTATCGGGGCCTTATTACAGAAAAAATTTCGATTAGACCTATATACTTTATCTAAATTAAATATGTACTATTTGAGCCCGGCAATCGTATTTAGCAAACTGTATAGCAGCGATTTACCCCTTTCCTTATTTGGCGGGGTCCTTTTATTTTCTGCCGCTTTAAGCGCGATCATGTTTCTGTTAACCATGCTTGTCGGCAAATTTTCCCGGATTGATAAAAGAAAACAAACCGCCTTTACCCATAGCGTCTTATTTTATAATTCAGCTAATTACGGGATTCCTGTGAATGAACTCGTTTTTCGTCATGACCCGTTTGCTTCCGCCATTCAAATTTCCAAAATGATTTATCAAAATATCCTCGTGTATTCCTACGGTGTTTTTGCACTGAATTCATTGAGTAAAGATCAGTTCAAAGCGATTCTGGAATATTTGCGCTTACCGATTTTTTATGCTTTGTTTTTAGGACTTTCATTCAATGTTTTTCAAGTAGAATTACCCTCCTTTATTGTTACTCCGATTGATTATATCGCCAATGCTTTAATTGCTATCGCGCTCCTCACGTTAGGCTGCCAAATTGCTACATATACCCCGAATTTTCGTAGCGCCTTGATGTATGTCAGCTTATTTATGCGGCTGCTACTGGCACCAGCCATCGCTCTTGTTATTCTAAAATTATTGCAACTGGAGGGAATACTGGCCCAGGCCCTGCTAATCTCAACTGCGATGCCGACCGCTGTAAACAGTTCGATTATTGCCCAGGAATATAACAATGAACCGCAATATGCGGCACAAACCGTTGTCATGTCGACCATTATTAGTTCCGTGACATTAACATTCGTCATATATGTGGCGATGAATGTGTTTTAGCATTGTAACTTGTATCGGTATCACTATTAGATATTAGAAAATAAGAATCTTCATAGTTTAGGAGAAACGATATTCTTTACGTAACATTAGCCAATATGATAGAATATGGAAAATTCTTCTAGGAGGCGCACAGATGCAAGTAAGGAAAGCAGTTTTAGAGGATAGTAGTGGGATTGCAAAAGTTCAGGTCGACAGTTGGCGGACAACCTATAAAGGGATCGTCCCCGATTCTTTTTTAGACAACTTGAATTATGAAAAGCAAGAAAAAATGTGGGAGCAAGCTATTCCTAAGCAAGCCGTTTTCGTTGCCGAGAATGAAGAGAGAGAAATTGTCGGTTTTGTTTGCGGCGGGGAAAATCGTTTTCCGGAATTAAGTGAGGCGGATGCGGAAATTTATGCAATTTATATATTAAAAGATTATCAGAGACAGGGAATCGGGAAAAAGCTAGTCAAACCGCTTTTTGACTATTTTAAAAGCCAGAAGTGGCAAAATGCGATGGTTTTAGTCCTGGAAGACAACCCTTCGAAACAATTTTACGAACATTTAGGAGGTAAATGGCAAGATTCAACGGATGTGGAAATAGGCGGGAAGAATTTAAAAGAAGCAATATATGTCTGGGAAAACTTACAAGATGTAAAATGGTAAAAATGCTGCTCCGTGTTCTAGAGCAGCATTTCATGTTTATCATTATTTTCCTTCAAAAAGATCGGTGAGTACCGGGATTACTTGTTTTTTCCGGGAGACAACGCCTTTGAGTAACGCTTCATTGTTTGTTAAGGCTACATCATAAGCTTTTTCGACAACAGCCTGTTCTTTTCCGTAGGCGAGGGCAACGGAATCGCTGTTTAAAATATCGGTAATGATGAATAAGAATAAATCGAGATCTTTTTCGGCGATGGTTGCTTCGATTGCTTTTTCTAACTCGGCCTTTTTCACAAGTACGTCCTGGGGATCAACGGTATTGATCTGGGCGACAGAGAAGGAATATTTTCCGACTGTATAATCCTTCGCATCAAGGGAAATCAATTCTTCGGCGCTTTTATCGGACACATCCGCACCAGCTTTCAACATCGCCATACCGTATTCTTCTAAGTCAACCCCTGCTATTTCGGCCAGTTCTTTCGCTGCCTGAACATCTTCTTCCGTGCATGTGGGTGATTTAAAAAGAAGGGAGTCGGAAATAATGGCGGATAGCATTAATCCCGCGATGTCTTTACGAATTTCCACACCGTTTTCTTTATACAGTTTTTTAATGATAGTAGCTGTACAGCCGACTGGTTCAGCACGGTAATATAACGGGTCGGCCGTTTCGAAATTGGCAATGCGGTGGTGATCAATTACTTCAAGGATTTTCACATCTTGAATATCATCCGCACTTTGTTGCCGTTCATTATGGTCAACAAGGATGACTTTATCGGTTTCTGGAGCGACTTTTTCAACGAGTCGCGGCGCTTCCACATTAAAATAATCGAGGGCATATTGCGTTTCTTTGTTAATTTCCCCAAGACGAACGGCTTCGGCGTTCACACCTAATGCTTTTTTTAATTCTGCATAACTAATGGCAGATGTAATCGTATCCGTATCCGGATTTTTATGACCAAAAACTAGTACTTTTTCCAATCGATTCACTCCACTTCTTTTTCTATGATTTTCACGTAAGGATATGTAAAATGGGATAAAATCATCTAAATAGCATTTTACTAAAGAAGGTGAGCATTTTTCAATATGTAACCATGAAGTGGGGAGAAGATAATCTGAACAGGAAACAATTCGGGATCGCTTTCGGGGTTATTTTTCTATGATATACTGGTTGTGGCAATTTTTATTTTGAGCGGAAACTCTGGAAGGAGTTAGAAGATGAAACTATTGCGATTCTTAGAAACCGTTATTCTTGCTTCCATCGGTGGAGGGATTTTTTATTATTTGCATATGCCCTTACCGTTTATCCTGGGAGGTTTAACTTTTGTCGCCTTATGGCAAGGTTTGACAAAACGAAAAGCATATTTTCCCAATCTATTTCGCAATTTCGGCTTCGTTATTTTAGGGATCAATTTTGGCCTTTCCTTCACGAAAGCAACATTTCAAACGGTGAGCAGCTACTTCTTTCCTTATTTATTGACAACCGTCCTGCTAATATTTATCAGTATTCTAATCGGTTTTGGGATTTCGAAAAGAATCGGAATTGACCCGATCACGAGTGTATTTGCCTGCATTCCGGGTGGTATGCCGGAGATGACGTTAGCGAGCAAACATCTTGGCGGGAATGATTCATACGTTGCGATTTTCCAAACGATCCGCATGGTGACGGTAATCTTTATCGTGCCAGCACTCGTTACTAACATCTTTCCAGTCTTCCAACCGGAATCCGCACTGGTTGTGACCGAAGCAAGCGATGCGTCCCCACTCCACTATTTGTTTTATTTTATTCCAATCAGCGCTGCCTTTTTATTGAAAAACCGGATGCCTGCCGGAATCATCATTGGCGGTTTAATCGTTACGGCTTTGCTGAATATGGGGCCTTTTCTTATCCCTCCCGTTCCGCAAACTGTTACATATCTGGCGCAAATTTTTGTCGGTGCGAGTATGGGAAAGACGATTTCCATTGCTGATTTAATGAAAGGGGGAAAATACGGCGGGTACTATCTAGGGGCATCCGTGATCATGATCCTTGTTTCTCTTTTTTCCGGATTTTTACTCGGAGCGTTCACGACATTAAATTATCAAACGGCCATTTTATCCACGGCACCAGGGGGCTTGTTTGAAATGGTTTTGACGGCTTCAAGTATTAATGGTGATCCGGCAATCGTTAGCTCCCTGCAATTAATCCGTATCCTCGTGATTGTTACCGTCGTCCCCTCTGCATTAAAATGGTATTTTCAAAGATTTTATGATAAAAATGTGGAAAAAAATTACATGCGCAAAACAAAGTGTAATTAGAAGTTAAAAAGTCAATCTTTTGCGGAATTATCAAAGCAAAAAAAAGAACAGGGACTTTTCCCTGTCGTTCATTCCTAAAGAACGCCTATTTCACAACTTTCAAATGTGTTTTTCGCTTCATGTCACTTCCTAATGCTGCTGCAATCAGCGATGTGATAAAACTTAATCCGAACAGAGCATAGCTTAAACCGACCGCACCTGCCATGAAAGTGACATAGTATCCGGCAAGTAAAATGAGGGATAAAATGAAAAACACGAGCATATTCACACCTCTTTTCGAAATTAGACACATTTTCGTCAAAACTATCAATTTTCTTTGACTTTATTGTAAAATAATTTTAAAAATAAGTAAATCAATATGCTTATCCAAATTTTTGTTTGTCTGAAATTTGACAATAAGAATATATTTATGCCATTTTGACTGTACAACCGGGTGAGTTTGTATCGCTGGAAATTTTCAAAACGATTTTGTACAATGCAAACAAAGATAAAATAAGGGTTTTTCAAGGGGAATTTCTCCAGAGAAAATCCCTTCATGGGAGACGATTTTTGTATATATTTCGAACGTTTGATCAATGGTGTTCTAGTTTGCGAAGAGGGTTTTTCGTTTTTAGCCAATCATGCTATACTAGTAATCATAAACAAGTTTCGTCCGAGGAGAGAATCGTGCGTGGAAAAAGTATACAGCGAACTTTATTCATGGGTTAAATCGATACTGATCGCCATTATTATTGTTTTTATCTGCAGACATTTTCTCTTTTCCCCGTCTATTGTCTATGGTGAATCGATGGAACCGACGTTTGCAAATAACGATCGGATTATTGTCAGCAAAATTTCTGAAATTGAACGGTTTGATATTATCGTCTTTGATGCACCGGATGGGGAAGATTATTATATCAAACGGGTCATCGGTATTCCGGGAGACTCAATCGTGATGAAGGACGATGTGCTCTATATCAACGGTATTGCCTATGATGAACCGTATTTGCAACATCAAAAGGATGAAATGTTTAGCGGGAGATTTACAGGTGATTTCACATTGGAACAGCTAACCGGAGAAAGAACTGTCCCGGAAGATTCATACTTTGTCCTGGGGGATAATCGGATGCACAGTAAAGATAGCCGGGTCTTTGGCTTTATTTCCAAAGATGCGGTGATCGGAGAAGTGAAGTTTCGCTTTTATCCCTTCTCAGGCTTTGGTTTTATCAAATAAATATAGACCGTCCAACCCCTCGCACCATGCGAGGTTTTTTTTATGCGCATTTTTCCTATTCCATTCTCTATGTCGGTTAACCGTGAATCGTGTAAGATTATCGATTATTACCCGATAAATTGTCGGAATATTTAAAAAGGAACGCCTGTGTTTATGTTGAAACTATTAAATACAGGGAATCATTTTATCGAAGACTGAAATAAGGAGGAAGAACCGTTTTGTTCTGGAAAATTGCCGATTTAACCCGGGAAGTGAAAAAGGAGTTAGCCATAAGCAATTTAAGTAAAAAAACTGTCGATACCTGGTTTAGACAGCTCGAGAAAAAAGGGATTCATTATGTAAATCGAATTGTCGAAACGAATGAAAAGGTTTATGATGAACTCGATTTAGAAATTGCTGTGTTTATTCGGAAAAAGAGAGAGGAGAATTGGCCACTGGCAAAAATTTTTGCAGAGATTGAAAAGCAGTTTACTGTTCGTTCCTTCCCCCTCGAAGAACAAGATGAGCGATTTAGGCAAAGGCAGCCGCAAATAAAAGAAGCTGTCCTGCATGAATTAAAGAAAGTGATGGAGGAAGTCGCCGCTCATCAGGTGGACGAGTTGAAAAAACAAATGCAGTTTTTGCTCCATCCCGAAGCGCATACCGGTTCCACAATTGATGAACGGGAAAGGAAATTTCAGGAAATGGTTCTCCGTAAACGGATCGAGTACCATTTAGAAATGGAAGCGAGAAACTTATGGTCCTTCCAACCGGAGGAGGAAAGGTTCGTACGCAAGGGCTGGTTTCGGAAAGAAGAAAATCGGGATAAACGGGAGTTGTTTGTAAAAGAATATGTTTATCGGAATTATGAAAATCGGTTACGAAAAGAACTGTTTGCGGAAAACTGACCATCATGACACATGGTATTTACGAAAGGCTGTCCACATACTTTAATTGAGGACGGCCTTTCAATGTTTCTCGTAAAATAAAGACGTCCCTGGCAGCGGACGTCTTTTTGTGTGAAAAAGTTTTTGCATTCATAGCTGTAAGCCAATGATTATGGATGTTTTTATAATGAAAAATCTTCCACGAATCTTGTATCTTTTGCACTAATAGCCACATGAAATTCCATATAAGGAGTGACGACTTTAAACAAATAAGCTTTACCACCTGCTTCTTTTGAGTTGTATTCTTTTATAAAGGTGGCCTCGCCTTGATATTCATATGCAATAATCTCTTTCGCATCTTCTACGGTCAGTTGCAGATCCATCCCTTCGACCGATTGCGCTGACATTTTATGCATTTTCCATGTGCCGCATTCATTGAGCAGTTCAATTGTCCAAATATATCCCATATTTTCCAAACCGTTAGCAGGTTCTAACACGTAAGCCTTGATGTGATTTTCCGACAATTGCTCAGAGGAAAATCCCACTTTCCCCTGATAATATGGATGAAAGCTGATGTCACAATTACAATAGTAATGTTCCGCGAGAATTTTTAACTCGTTGTTGGCAAATTCCTCACTTACTTGGGTGGAAAGTTCTTGTTTGATCGTGCTATAATCACCGGGATTTTGAAAATCCCAGCCGTATTGTTCACCTAAATTTTGCAGTGTGGAAAAAAGAGTTTGAATCCGTTCGTGAACGATTAGCCTCACTTCGTCATTCGTTAATGCTTGTGTATTTTGTTTATTTGTTTTTGTCTCGGAATGGTTTTCGTCTTGTGGAGGGATTTCATTGCTGACGGGGGTTACTTCCTGTGATACCGCTATCGGTTCATTTCGTTCGATGAGGGTTGCGCCAAGCATCCCTTTTTCCGCTTTTATCGTTTGCGGGTCTGGCATCGTTTTAGTGGAACGCTCGTTCATCAATTGACTTGTTCCAATATACATAAAAAATAACCCAGCATAAATAAACAATATAGATATTAGAACAGGAATGATTCGCTTTTTTTCCATCTTTCCATCTCCCCATTCCCGGCGGAAAGTGAACACAAAATTTCTCCACCTGTAAAAATAATTCCTATATAATTAGACGTTTCACACATCATTTTGTTTCATAAAAACGGAAAAATTGTGGAAATAATTTTTCAAACGGAAATGGCAAGGCGGGGAGAGCTTTGCTTTGTCTTGATAGGGAAACATGGCAAGCATGATCAGGAGGGTACAGGTTCATAAACGGCGATTGTCCATCTCCGCTTGATTTTTTTTGCTTTTTTCTTTTGCGGGAAGGATGCGATAATAATATAAAAATTTTTCTATGCTGCGATCCATTTTCCGATACTGTTCCACATCATGAATGAGTTTTTTAATTTTTCTCAAGTCCCGTAAACGCAATTTGGGAGCCTCGGGATTGGTGATCATCCATGGATATTCCTCACCGCTATATAGGCTGGCAGGTTTGTAACAATGCGGGCAGCGATGATAAGAAGGATAATTTTTATCAAGACGAATTTGGATTTCTTCCTGGTACTTACGATGAAGCTTTCCACATTCATTACATTTATATAATAAGTTCATTTCATCGAGTTCCAGACGTTTGGAATAAATTTTGTCCATCACAATCGTAGAAACAGTAAAAAGTGCGATCAAAAATCCTGCAATGGTTAACCATATTCTCATGATGGACACTCCTTAGTATTACGTGGATTGTAAGCGGATTGAGAAGCTTATTCCGGTGCTAAAAATTCAACAAATGTTGACCCAAGTACATTAGAAAAAAGTCCGCTTGACAGATTTCTTGAATAATTTATAGTGTATTTAGAAATTAATACCTCTTGGTTGGTTTATCGGGATATGATAAGATGATTTTGTTCAGAACGATTTAGTACCGCAAATCTCAATTTCATTATCATACAAATACATAATTGTTGCAATGCTTTTCAAGGGAAAAGAAAACGGAGAAACGGTGTGAAGGACTTGAACGAATGATTAAAAAAATTGTCAAACTCATTATTTTCGCATTCATACTCCTAATTGGATATTCTTCTATTAGTATATACACCTATAGCCACGTGAATGAATTGAAAAAAGCGGATGCCGCCATTGTTCTTGGGGCGGCTGCATGGGGAAGGGAGCCTTCGCCCGTATTTCGGGAAAGAATCAATCATGCTATTTGGCTGTATGAACAGGGGTATGTCGATAAAATTATCTTTACTGGCGGGAAACGGATTGAGGCGGATCTAGCTGAAGCGGAAGTGGGGAAAATTTATGCGCTGGAACAAAATATCCCTGAACATGATATATTGATTGAAGTCAATTCCATGAATACGGAAGAAAATTTAAAAAATGCTTATGCGCTAGCCTTACAATATGATTTGCACACCTTTATCATCGTCAGTGACCCTCTACATATGAAGCGGGCAAAGGTCATTTCAGAGCATCTCGGTATAGAAGCTTATTCATCTCCAACCGATACCTCTGCTTTTGAGACTTTTAAAACGAAATTCCCCTTTTTTGTTAAAGAAGTTGTTTACTATACAGGCTATTTACTTCGCTTTGCGTTGGAAAAAATCATGGAATATGTACCACTCTTTAATATGTCGGATTTCTTTTAAAAAGTGTGCGATGAGATAGAAAAATGAGCTTTCCCTCCTACAAGGTATCCGTTAGAGGGAAAGCTTTTTTTCGCTAGGTAAAAATATGGACAGGAAAGCACCGATTAAAGGTAACAATGATAACAGAATAAAGACAGTATTGACGCCAAAGAGATCCGACATACCACCCATGATAATCGAACCAATTCCACCAGCACCAACGCCAAAACCAATGGATAAACCGGAAGCTAGAGCGACATTTTGCGGTAGTAACCGCTGCATATAGACAACAGAAACAGAAAATGAAGACAGTACGAAGAATCCGAACAAAAATAGATCAATTATTGCTAAAACTCCATCTAAATAAGCAAATAACAAACTGAAAGGTGTAGCGAGTGCCATTGAACTAACGAGGATCCGTTTCATGCCGATTCGGTCCGAGCTAATTCCCCCGATTAATGTGCCAAGAGCGCCAGCACCGACGAAAAGGAAATTTAAAATTTCCACTTTTTCTAAGCTCATGTCCGTCAAGTAAAAAGGTAAAAAGATGACGATTCCAACCTGGCAAAAGGAGCGGAGCGTAATAATCAAAACTAATAAAGCTGCCGAGAACGGCCGGTTTTTACCGGCTATTTTCTTTGCGGATTTTTTCATTATACGGGCATTTTCCTTTAACCAGGGGACATAGGGAATGGTGACAAACAAAGTTAAAAATGCCACCGGCAGTAGCCAGATTAAGCCCTCGATACCGGTAAAGATAAGGAATAAAGGAATCATTAAAGGACCAAACGCTTGCCCGGCATTTCCGCCAACTTGAAATAGAGCCTGGGAAAATCCTTTTCGATTGCCTGCTGCCAAATGCGTGCCGCGGGATGCTTCCGGGTGGAATATTCCCGAACCAAAGCCTGAAATCGCCACAAATAATAACAGCCAGGGGTAAGAAGGCGCAATCCCCGTTAAAGCCAGACCGGATACCGATAGAAATACACCAAGCGGATAAAACCAAACCCTTGGCTTTTTGTCTGTTAGCATGCCGAATATGGGCTGGGTGATAGAGGAGGTTAAATACGAGACAAGGACGATTAGGGTTGATTGAGTATAGTTTAACTGAAAGGCCTGTTTATATAAAACGACCAAAGCCGGGACCATACCGGTTGTCACTAAATCATTGAGAAAATGGGACAGGCTGAATGTGGATATGGCCTTTGGATTAAAACGGCTCATCGCAAGCCCGGGCTGCTGGCTGGCCATAAAAAATCCTCACTTTCATTCATTTAATCATACTGTGAAACCGCTCAATGAGGCGTAATGATTTAATACCTTCAACAAATCATAATTATTTTGATTTGTCAACGAAATTCAACTAAAGAAGCAAGATTGTATTTTGTGAACAAGAAAAGAGTGATATCATTTTTATTTTTTCGATAGATATAAGTTGGAGGGTTAACAAATGCTCACGATTTAGCATTAAAAATAACTTTTTTTCTTATTTACCAAATAAACAGCAAATCTATGATAAGTCTCCTGAAAATTGAATATTTTAAAAAACAAATTTTACAATCTGTTAAACTGAGATTATATAATAAAAATATATGGAAAGTATTGAAGATTCTGATAATATATTCCATAATAGTATTTAATAAACCTGTATCCAAAAACCTGACCAATAAAAAAGAATTATAGAAAATAGTCCTTAATTCATAAAGTTTTGTAAGCGATTACGCAAATTTTCTATGGTCCCTTTGTCAGGATGTAACCTTGCCAGAATTGGCAGGGTTGAATAAAAAATTCGTTTGGAGGGAGAAAACATGAGTAAACCGAAGCTGTATGTCCTCGATACGGGGACGATGAAAATGGACAAAAACTATATGGTCGCCATGCACAATCCTGCGAGCATTGACAACCCGAATCCACCCGCAGAGTTTATTGAATTTCCCGTTTATGCTATATTGATTGACCATCCGGATGGGAAGATTCTTTTTGATACGGGCTGCAATCCGGAAGGAATGGGAGAAAATGGCCGCTGGCCGCAAAGTGTGCAAAAATTCTTTCCCAGTTTCCAGGATGAATCGTGCTACTTAATAAATCGTCTCGAACAATTAAAAGTCCGACCCGAGGATATTAAATACGTCGTTGCTTCCCATTTACATCTAGATCATGCAGGCTGCCTCGAATATTTTACAAATGCGACTATTATCGTGCATGACAATGAATTCTCAAATGTCATGAAACAGTATGCCATGTCTAAAGAACTTGGTGCTTATATTTGGGCAGATATTGATGCGTGGATTAAAAATGATTTAAAATGGAGAACCATAACTCCAGATGAGGATGAAATTGAACTCGTTTCTGGTATAAAAATCTTAAATTTTGGTCCCGGTCATGCTTACGGAATGTTAGGTTTGCACGTAAATCTACCGGGAGAAGGTGGAATTATTTTGGCATCGGATGCCATATATTCTGCAGAAAACTTCGGACCACCGGTAAGATTGCCAGGTATTATCTATGATTCTATTGGCTATATGAAAACGGTCGATAGAATAAGAAAATATGCCCAACGAACGAATTCACAAATCTGGTATGGACATGATGCGGAACAATTTAAAACGTTAAGAAAGTCTACTGAAGGATATTACGAATAATCCCATCAATAGCCCCGGTTTTCTTCTTCTTAAAACTGGGGCTAATTTAAACAAAAAGGTTGGGAAATTACCCGAAACAGTCATACCAAATTGCTACGGATAAAAATTCAGATTATGGCTTACAGATCAGTATTTTTACAGTTGATTGAAATCAGCCATTTCACGTTGCTGCTGCCCTGGAAATGGGTGCGTATGGATTAACGATGTTTTAGTAAACCCTTTTGAGCATATTCCCTATAGGGTTAAAGGGAGAAAAGTGGGATAGAAGGCATAAAATATGCGCTGGAACAGATGACGGATATCAAGATTATTAGGGTCCATCTTCATTTATTAATGAACGATTGGAGGGTGACGAATGAAAGTAAGAGCAGCGGTTTTACGAGAAATGGGCTTAGAAAGACCGTATGCAAAAAGTCGGCCGATTACTATCGAAACTTTGGAATTAAAACCGCCGCAATACGGTGAAGTTCTAGTTAAAATTAAAGCTGCGAGCCTCTGTCATTCCGATTTATCGGTCATCGATGGCTCAAGGCCGCGCCCGCTACCGATGGCATTAGGACATGAAGCGAGTGGAATTGTGGAAGAAGTAGGAGAAGGAGTTGACGATTTACAACCTGGTGATCACGTAGTCTGTGTATTTATGCCAAGTTGTGGAAAATGTCAGCCATGCAAGGAAGGCCGACCTTCTTTGTGTGAAGAAGGTGCAAAAGCGAATACAGAAGGAACTTTGTTAGGCGGTGGGGTCCGTCTTTTTGCCGGAGATGAACCGGTCCACCACCATGTCGGTGTTTCTGCCTTTTCTGATTATGTCGTTGTTTCAAGAAGTTCTGTAGTGAAAATTACCGATCAAGATATTCCTTTTGAAAAGCTTGCACTTTTCGGCTGTGCCGTCATTACCGGTATCGGAGCTGTTGTCAACGCAGCGAAGATCAATTTAGGTAGAACTGTAGCTGTAGTTGGACTGGGCGGTGTAGGTTTAAGTGCCTTGATGGGAGTCGTTGCATCCGGTGCCTCCCGCATTATTGCCATCGATATAAATGATAAAAAATTACAAATGGCAAAAGAGCTCGGAGCGACCGATGTGTTTAATTCGAAAGATTCGAATGTCGTAGAAAAAGTAAAGGAAGCTACCGGCGGTGGGGTTGATTACGCCTTTGAAACGGCGGGAGCGGTAGCGGCGATGGAAGTTGCTTATGGTATAACCAAACGCGGAGGGACAACAGTTACAACAGGTCTGCCCCATCCGGAACATCATTTTTCCTTTCCACAAGTGACGTTGACGGTGGATGAAAGGACGATTAAAGGTTCATATATTGGTAGCTGCGTTCCGGATAGAGATATTCCGAAGTTTATTCAACTTTATAAACAAAATCGGTTGCCTGTCGATCGATTGGTTACCGATTATATTTCTCTTGATGAAATAAATGAAGGGTTCGACAAGCTTGCCGAAGGTAATGCAGGAAGGATTGTTATTAAATTTTAATCACGCGATTTACGACTATCAAAAAAGCATGATGAATTTCTAGTTGTGGCAATGGCTACAGCTAGTTTTTTTTGAATTTTAATCATTTGGTTACTTTCAATAGCCCGGTTGTTTTAAACAAACTCTACTGGTTACTCACCTAATTTTGATAAGTCGCCACAATTTTTATGTTCTATATTAGCTGAGGATACTTGTAGAAAATCATTTTCTGAAAGGTCATTTTATAGATGAATTTCCTGGAATTTTTCATTAAAAAGTGACAGGACCGTAGTAGGAACAGATCCTGCCACATGTGCATGTGATTTATACAAAGGTTTTGCGAAATTCAAGTCCCTTCGCTATAAAGCTTTTGTGCATCGTTGGTAATCAATATTTCAATATCCCGGGAAGGCTTTATTTTTTTGATGATAGAGTAGATTTTCGAGCTCATTTCAATGTCATTGATTAATTGTTTACTGACATCTCCTGGAATCCAGCCGATTTTTTCATATTCTTTATTTAATACGGCGATTTTCTCCATATCCTCCTCAACGAATAAATCCCGCTTTAAAAAGACCCGATCATTTTCCTTCAAATCGTTGAAAATTTTTTCTATATCCAGTTCTTCATTAATATTTAACACGCAACTTGTAAAAATATACGGTTCTGTTAAATTCCAGCCACAACTATTACATAATTTGATGTAGCTGTTTTCATTAACATAGTTTAAATGATTGCATCGTGGACAATTCATATGGACATATTTCCCTTTTTGTTCGACAACATCCGGAAGTTTTGAACCCCGATATTTTCTTAGATTATATACCAAGACAATAACAAGGATGATTGCTATCACGAGACCAATTACAATCGAAACTGTCATTGCGGTATTCATCAAATATCCCATCCGTCCTTTCTATAAAATTTAATGATCCTTTATTACTAACTCCCAATCCCTTCGGTTATATAATTTCAGAATTATATTGTTATGATTTCGCTTTCATATATCCTATTTTAACATACAATATTTTGAATTTGATAATTTTTTTAAAATAATAATTAAAAACAATATAAATGAATAATTCTTTTTTAACAATAGGGGAAAAATCCTAATTTTGACCGATAATAAAGAGCGGACGGGAAATTTGCACTACACATCCATTTCATAAGCAATAATTCCGTTTTGAGCGGACATAAAAATTTGATCATTATATGAACCGAAAGGATAATGGTTGAAATTTGAGGATTTTTCATTCGAAGCTTTGTTCATAAAAATGTGAATCAATTATCATGATGGAAATTCAATAAATATAGTAAAAAATATGATACTTTAGAAACATGAATGGAATAGGTATAAAGTTCTATATTATTTACAAAAAACGAAAAATTTCGCAATTAACTATCAAAATAGTTGCAATTTAGTATAATAGAATTGTAGTCAATTATTCATAGAAAGATAGGAATTACTTCTTAGCTAGGAGGGGTATAGTGCAAAAGAAAAAGGCTCTTGCTTCTGTTACTGCAGGTATTGCATTAGCTACTGCATTAATGGGAGCAAAAGATGTCCAGGCAGCAACTCACGTTGTCAAACCAGGGGATTCACTATGGTCAATTGCAAGAACATATAATACGACCGTAACCCAATTGAAAAAAATAAATGGGTTAACATCCGATATTATTTTTCCTAATCAACGGCTGGAGGTAGGAACGAATACTTCCAAAGTAACAAAAGATAAAGTCCAAAAACCTACTACTTATACCGTGAAAAAGGGCGATACGTTAAGCCGTATAGCCGTTAAACATAATATTTCACTAAACGAATTGATGACCTGGAATCGTTTAAATACGACATTGATATTTCCGGGGGATGTATTACTTGTCGCCCCACCTCAAGAAACAACAACTCCAGCAAAGGATCATCAGCAAACAAAGAATAGCCAGCCAGTAACGAATAAACAACAAGCGACAAATCAATCTGGTCAAACGTATACAGTTAAAAAAGGTGATAGTCTCTGGAAAATCTCCAAACAATTTGGGACGAGCATTGCAAACTTGAAAAAATGGAACAACTTATCTTCAGATGTAATTTATGTAGGTCAAAAACTAATCGTTTCCAATACGAAGAATTCAGCGCCTTCTGCAGAACCGACAGTTCCGAATACATCGAATTCAAATAAAAAAACTACAGATGGTACAACATACACGGTCAAATCTGGTGATACGTTAAGTAAAATTGCTGTTCAATACGGCGTGACCGTTGCCAATTTAAAACAATGGAACGGTTTATCGTCAGATCTAATATATGCGGGACAAAAACTAATTATAAAAGGCACGGATAAGGTCCCGGTTCAACCAGAAGAACGAAATAATCAATCAGAGCCGGACTCTTCTGGGCAAACGACAATCGTCTATACCGTAAAAGCCGGTGATACGTTAGGGAAAATTGCCCGTACATATGGCGTTACAGTGAATAATTTAAAGCAGTGGAACGGTTTAACCTCAGATTTAATATATGCCGGTCAAAAATTATCAATTTACGGGCCAAGTGAAAAAGGGAAGGACCAGGTAAATGACGGTAAGCAAGAAGTTGTAAGCGGAACATACGATGTGAATAAACTCATCCAGACTGCGAAAAGCTTCATTGGACTTCCGTATGTATGGGGTGGAAGCAGTCCAAGTGGATTTGACTGCAGTGGCTTTATTTATTACGTTTACAATCAAGCTGGATTTTCGCTTGGTCGCTACAGTAGTGAAGGATTTTATAACCGCTCATACTATGTTTCCGAACCACAAGTTGGGGATCTCGTCTTCTTTGCCAACACGTATAAAAGCGGAATATCCCATGTCGGCATCTATTTAGGAAATAATCAATTTATCTCGGCGACATCTAGCGGTGTCAAGATTGCAAGTCTTGATAATGCATACTGGAAAAAACATTTTGATGGATTTAAGCGGTTTTACTAGGAAAATCGAATACATGAACGGGATAAATACAAGGCAAATGGATAATCCATTTGCCTTGAAATTTTTTTGGAATATCACGATTGATTTGTAACAGAAGGTAAAAATGAAATGATGCCGGTACATTTTTTATTTAATGATTTTGTTCTTCAATCCGCTGAAAAAAATCCTCGGCAGCATTATAGCCCTGATTAATCAAGTACCAGTTGTTGACCGCCGCTTCCACGAGTCCGGCAATATCCCGACCGGGCTGCACTTGAATTTGCACATGCGGGATTTTTACACCTAGATACTCCTTATATTTTTGTTCAATGATGAGTTCATTATTTAGATCATTTTCTTCCCATTCGACCAGCTCAATATCGAGGGATATTCTCGTTTCTTCCTGGAATGCTTTTCTGCCATAAACCCGGACAACATTCAATAAGCCGATGCTTCTTAAAGCTAGAAATTCTTTATTCGTTTGATTATGGGTTCCGAGAATCGTCTGGGAGCTGATTTTTTTGAGCACAACGACATCATCGGATACGAGTCGGTGTCCCCGCCCTAATAAAGTATGGGCGGTTTCACTTTTGCCAATACCGGATTTTCCCCGTAGCAAAATACCGATCCCGAACACATTCATGCAGACACCATGAATCGACATTTCTGGTGCGAGTTTTTTCGTCAAGTAAATATTTAATTTATCGATAAATTCATCCGTGTTTTCCTTCGTTCGGAGTAAAGGGATACCTTCCTGTGTACAAAATTTAATTAAATATTCGAGCCCTACCTGGCCGCTTGTTACGATAAAACAGGGTGGATGGTATTTAACCACATTTCCGATACTCCGACTTCGTTCTTCACGGTCTAATTTATGCAAATATGTAATTTCTTTTTTACCGAGTATCTGTACTTGTTCCATCGGGAAATAGTCAAAATACCCGATGAATTCAAGACCGGGTCGATGCGTACGCGGCTGAAAAATTTTCCGGTCTAAATGATCGCCACCAGCCAGTACCTCCAGAGAAAAGTTTTCCACTATATCCTGAACATTGATCGCTTTCATTGTAAAACACAATCCTCTCTGTTTAACTTATTCATATTGTATTAAAATTGAAAGGTAAATAATCGTAAATTTGAGATGATACGATAAGTTTTATTTTTATAAGAATCATTCTACCAGAGTGAGCGAAAAAGTGTTATTAACTACGATTTTCCCAAGAAAATGTTAGCGCTTACAATAAAGTTTACTAAAAGCTACAGAAATTGAAAAGGGTATTTGGTACGGTTTTCATATCGTTAACTTATTTTGCATAGGGAAGATGAAGGGATTTTATTGATAATAAGGCGCGTAAATTACCATAATCGCGCATATTGACAAATGGTCATAATTTGATATACTAAATATGTGAAATAAATCACATTCACACTTCTTCCTTTTTTATATATTTGACCAGGTCCGGCTGATGTCGGACTATTTTTATTTGGACATTGTGTGAGAAAAAAGGCAGGGAGTAGATAAACCATTTTCCTACTCCACTGCCCGGATCGATAATTTTTCTGATAGAGAAACTTGTTAACAATTCCTGAAACACATCTTTTTGTGATATGCAGCAATATTTTTTGCTGGATTTTGCCGTTATTATTTAAGAGACTTCTTCATTATCCCCCTGGTATCCATCTTTCCAGTAGTCCGCATTTTTGACACCTAGTTTCGTAGAATTGTATACTGGGTCCAGCCCGGCTTTTTTCTGTTCCTCGTAATCTTTTAATGCCTGGATGGCCGGTCTGAAAAGGATCACGATGGCGATCAAGTTAATCCAAACCATTAGGCCGACACCGATATCGCCAAATTTCCAGGCAAGCTGTGCTTCACGGATCGTACCGTAGAAGGTGGCTGCCAGGAAGAAAATTTTTAAGAAAAACATAATCAATTTTTTATTTCGCTTCCTCATTAAATAAGCAATGTTTACTTCAGCCATGTAATAGTAAGCCATGATTGTGGTGAAAGCAAATAAGAATAAGGAGATAGCGATAAATGGTGAACCGAAACCGGATAGATTTTCGTCAATGGCCAGTTGTGTATAGTTCGGACCTACTTCAACGGATTCATCAATGTTTTGTATATAAATTGTTTCTTGATCAGGATGATACACATTGTACGTTCCGGAAAATAGAATGATAAAGGCAGTCGCTGAACAAACGAGTAGCGTATCGATATAGACGGAAAATGCTTGAACAAGACCCTGTTTTGCGGGATGGGATACCTCAGCTGCTGAAGAGTGGTGCGGTCCGGAACCCTGTCCTGCTTCGTTAGAATAAACTCCACGCTGAACACCCCAGGAAACGGCACTCCCGAGAATACCCCCGAAAACTTCATTAGCACCGAAAGCACTGGAAAAAATAAGTCCGAATACTTCAGGGATTTTTTCAACATTCATGATCATAATAATTAAAGCTACTAAAATATAAATAACGGACATAAAGGGAACGATTAATTGGGCTGTGTATGCAATACGTTTCAGTCCGCCAAAAATGATAAAACCGAGTAAGACAATGACAAACAAACCAGTAATCCATTTTTTGACAGAAAACGCTTGCAAAATACTTGAGGCAATGGCATTGGCCTGGACACCGGGCATCAAAATAGCGGTGGAAAAGGCGGTACATACAGCGAAAAATATGCCAAACCAGCGCCAGCCGATGCCATTTTCAATGTAATATGCAGGACCCCCGCGATATTCTCCGTCTTGTTTCGTTTTATAAATTTGACCTAAAGTCGATTCCACATAGGCGGTTGCTGCACCAAAAAAGGCAATGACCCACATCCAGAATACAGAGCCCGGTCCGCCATAGGCGATAGCGGTAGCAACCCCTGCTATGTTTCCGGTTCCAACCCGATTCCCCAGTGCCATAGCAAAGGCCTGGAAGGAAGAAACCCCGGCTTGCGAACTTTTGCCTTTGAACATTTGCTGGACCATATCTTTAATCAGTCTTATTTGGAGAAATCTTGTCATAAACGAAAATACTACACCGACTATGATGATAAATACAATCATCACCGGGTTCCAGATCAAATTGTATACGACATCCACAATCGCTCCCATACTATTCCTCCCATTATTATTTGCTTACAGAATATTATAAACAATTTGAATTTATGGTACAAATAAAAGCGATTGGCTAGAGGACAGGGTATTCAGTAAAAAAATTTCAGGGTAGAAGTTTACATGATCACATATGGAAGCATTGGAAGAGAATGATGTTACGATTTAGGGCATATCAAATAATAAAATAGAATCTTTCGTAGTTTACTATTGAAAATAGTCTCTTGAAAAAAGTTTTTTGTGGATAAACGATGGTGGCAAATATCGCAGGTTGAGGTATTAGATAATCGGTTATGAAAAAAAGAAAACGGGCTATAAACCCGATTTGATTTAAGGGATCGATCTTAATAGATTGGAGATAAAGAGATTAAACATTGATCGATTTTCGCATCAAGTTTCCGGATTCTTTTTAAGGCTTCATTTTTGTCGATTTTCCGGTAATGATGAAGACCGCCGGGCTCTTCATCCATCGTATCCGCTTCAGCGACTACTTTTTGCAAAGGTTCCAGATGCAGGGTCCCTTCCGGTAAATAGGAGTCGGTATGGAGGAGAATAGCAATGGCAATTTGTTTTGCATTTCGCAAATCCTCACCGCAACGAACTAACAGTTCATGGGCACGGCTAGCCCCTTTGATAGCATGAATATCATTTTCCCGGTATTGAACGTAGTCCCATTCTCCATTTTCATGGTACCAGGTGTAATGACCAATATCGTGTAAAAGTCCGGCTTTTGCCGCCAAATCTACATTCACGTTTTTCTTCAGCGCGATTTCAAAAGCATTTTCTGCAACCGCAATCGCGTGGGCCAACCCGGATCGACAAACGTATTTTTGAAAAGTTGGTTCGTTGAACAGTTGTTCCAAAGTAACATGCCTCATGTCTATCCCCACCCTTTAACGTGAAAAAATGTATATTGTTAAATACAATACCATGTTTTTCTTTTGCAAACAATACCTTTTTTAGGAAAAGTGGTTTATTTTTCGGCAGTTCAAAATATAATAGTAAACTCTCTATACTCCCATTAAGTAAACAACATAAATTTTAGATCGGCAACAACAAAACGAGCGTAGATGCTTGCCGAAAGTGCCGTGTTGTCACTCAGGAAGTTCTGCTTAATGTAAGGCAAAGCAAAAGCTGGTGTATGGTATTTAAAACCGACATATGATTATCATTGGCAAATGACGGTTTGGTGGGAAATTTGCAATAATTGGCTTTTGCAGGAGAAAGGAGTAAAATAATCATATATTCAATGATTCAAATAACAAAATATTCGGAATCATCTTTCTCAAAAAAGTTTTCGAGGTATCGAGTTATATCGATGAATATATAATTTTTTAAATATAAAAAGGAGCTGATGCTTGTGAAGTATGTTGATACATGGGATTTAGATGCCATTTTTCCCGGAGGTACGAAATCTCCCCAATTACAAGAAAAATTAAAAAACATCGAGTCGCAAATTGAAGAATTCGCTGCACTTATTCATGGATGGGACTTTACTGCTAATGCTTCGCCAGAACCTTTACATACTATATTAGAGCAATACGAGGTCATAGAAAAGGGACTGCAACAAGCAGGGACCTTTGTGCAGATGTGCCGTGATGCATACATGGATGATGAATACGCCAATGTGGTCATGGAACAAGTGATTAATTTATCGAGTGATATTGAAAAGCTAGTAAAGCTTCTTCAGAAAAAATTTGTCGCAATTCCCGATCAAAATTGGCAGAAGTTTTTACAGGATGAAAAATTACAAGAAGTTTCCTTCGTATTAAATGAAATACGTGATGAAGGGAAACGCTTATTGTCAGAAGCAGAGGAAAAAATTATTACGGAATTAAATAAAGATGGACAAACAGCCTGGAGCAGGTTGTATGATACCGTTATTTCAATCATGACCATTCCTTTTACCGATAAAGACGGAAAAACAACAGAGCTATCCGTGGGACAGGCCATGAACCGGATGTATGCTGATCCTGATCCAGAAGTACGGAAACAGTTGTTTGAAAACTGGGAAGCAGCCTGGGCAAAGTATGCCCCAATTTTTGCGGATACGTTAAACCATTTAGACGGTTTCCGCTTATCTGTGCAAAAGTTCCACAAATATGACGACTTTTTAGAAGAGCCGCTGGAATATAACCGGATGAGCCGGGAAACGCTTGATGCCATGTGGGAAGCGGTAAGCAACAATAAACAGCCGTTTGTAAAATTATTAAAGCAAAAGGCAAAAGTGTTAGGTATGGAAAAGCTGGGCTGGCAAGATGTGGATGCTCCTGTGGCAATTGGCGATCAAGAGCCTCCGCGTTTTACTTATGATGAAGCTTGCGATTTTATCATAGAAAACTTTGCAACCTTTGGACCGAAATTGGCATCTTTCGCTGAACATGCTTTACAGAATCGCTGGGTGGAAGCGGAAGACCGACCGAATAAAAGCCCCGGTGGCTATTGTACGGAATTACCGGAAATGAAAGAGTCCCGAATTTTTATGACTTTTACGGGTTCTGCGAATGATGTGAGCACGTTAGCCCACGAACTAGGCCATGCTTTCCACTCTCATGTAATGAATGACCTGCCGCGGCTAAATCAACATTACGCGATGAACGTGGCGGAGACAGCGAGCACATTTGCAGAGACAATCATCTGGAACGCTACGGTCGCAAATGCCAAAACAAAAGAGGAAAAAATTACTTTGTTAAACTCGAAACTGGAAAATGCCACAGCGATGTTTTTAAATATTCATGCCCGTTTTCTATTTGAAAAGGCGTTTTATGAAGAACGACAAAAAGGATTTGTTTCGGTGCCACGTCTCAACGAATTAATGCTGAATGCCCAAAAAGAAGCGTATTGTGATGCGCTGGCGAGTTATCATCCCCATTTCTGGTGCAGTAAATTGCATTTCTTTATTGACGAAGTGCCGTTTTATAATTTCCCGTACACTTTCGGGTATTTGTTTAGTTTAGGCATTTATGCAGAATACTTAAAAAATCCCGCGGGCTTTGAAGAAAAATACATCGCATTACTCCGGGACACCGGTTCAATGAAAGTGGAAGATTTAGCGATGAAACATTTAGGAGTAGACTTGACGAAAACCGCTTTCTGGGAAGCAGGAATCCAAATTGCTGCAAAAGATGCAGAAGAATTTATTCGCTTAACGGAAGAAGTTATCAATCAATAATCGTTAGAGGCCTTTCTCCTGCAAGTGGAGAGAGGCCTTTTGAATCTTTAAATCAAGATAAGGCTGAAAGCAGAAGCCAAATTTTCTTGTCAAATAGGCGAAAGTCCGGTAGAGAATCCCGAGAGTAAGAATGAATTTGGCGAAAGGAAGAACTAGTTTGGCGAAACGATGGATTAAACTCGTGAAATTAGATAGTATAAAAACGAAATAACATTCATTTTTCGCAAAAATTACTTATAAAACTGCGAAAGAATTATC
Organism: uncultured Bacillaceae bacterium; assembly: GCA_937951955.1. Lineage (GTDB taxonomy): Bacteria > Bacillota > Bacilli > Bacillales > Caldibacillaceae > CALGAD01. Next base: position 1,885 of record CALGAD010000017.1, on the reverse strand, counting down.
TTTTTTCACAATCTTTCAAATGGGAATGGTTAAAATACTCCTTTTCCACTAGTGAACAAGACAAAAACAGCCGATATAGAGTCTTCTAAAGCTAGGTTAGGCACCGCTCGAAAATTAATATTGTTAGCATTTTAATTTTATAAGGAAATATGTTAAGTTTTTCGCTATAATAAAATTACTGTGTATAAAATACGATGGATTTTCCTATAAAAGTATAACGTTGCAGTAATGCTGCAAGTTGTTTTCCGCTTGAAAAATTCATCTCTTTTTAGAAATACATGATGCTTTCTCAGGAACAGGGTTGTCTTAATTTTATGAGATCACCGGAAAATGGAGGGAATGTGAATGAGATTTGGTATTATCGGTACGAATTGGATCACCGATCGTTTTCTTAACGCTGCAAAACATCATCCGGAATTTTCCATCGGGGCTGTTTATTCCCGGACAATGGAAAGAGGAAAAGAGTTTGCGGAAAAATATGGTGTAAAACACGTCTATACCGATCTGGAAGAAATGTATCAAAGCGGGAACATCGATGCTGTTTATATTGCATCACCGAATAAACTACATGCTCCCCAAAGCATTTTGGCCATGCAAAACGGAATTCACGTATTATGTGAAAAACCGGCCGTCACCTCAGTAGAAGAGATGGAAGAAGTCATTGCAACAGCGAAGAAGTATAATACGACATTTATGGAAGCCATGAAATCCACGGTGACACCAACATTTCTTAATGTGAAAAAGAATCTTGATAAAATCGGCACATTGCGCAGAATTGTTTTCCACTACAATCAATACTCATCCCGGTACGATAAGTTAAAAGAAGGCATCGTTGAAAATGCCTTTAAACCGGAGTTAGGAAATGGTGCCCACATGGATCTCGGCGTATATTGTATTGCACCACTACTGCATTTAGTTGGCGAACCGAAATCTGTATTGAAAAACAACTATTTACTGTACACCGGGGCGGAAGGCATGGGCAGCATGATTTTGAACTATGATTCCTTTGAAGCAGTCCTCATGTATTCGAAAATTATGGACTCTTTCTTACCGAGTGAAATCCAGGGAGAAAACGGTGTAATCGAAATTGATCGTATTTCTGATCCGAAAAAGGCGACCATTCGATATCGCAATGGAAAAGTAGAGGATTTATCGGTTGAACATGAGTTTCCAACGATGTATTATGAGCTTAAAGAATTTATTGATTGTGTGAAAAATGGACAAATATCCTCATCTATCAATACGCATGAAATTTCTAAGAGCACAATAAAATTATTGACAGCCGAAGTGAATCAATAAAATCGAACTGCGTTTCAAAATGAAATGATCCCGGAGTTAGAAAGAGGACTCCGGGATTTTTGATAAGTTTTGGTTACTTTAAAAATGTGAGAAAAGTTAGTAATGGAACGCACGATTTTAAAAACGGGGCTACTGGCAGGAAATAGGAGTAAATGTTGCAACTCGATCTAAGGCAAAACAACATCTATGTCTATGTCAATAATTTTATTTTAAGATCCATATAATGATCGATTTGACGAAAGATATTCAAAATCAATTTGGTTATTTAAAAAGATCAAAAATCGATTTTGTCGTTTTTCGATAGATTTTATTATAGGCTGCTCGTTTTGGATTTTTTATCCATCCCATGCCTTTTTTACCATAACCGGGAATAAGGGCTCTTTTAATTTTCCGCTTTGCTCTCCCAGTTGTTCGCGCTTTAAATGATTTCTTCAAGCTCGGTTTTCTAAATCCAAATTTCATGACTTAACACTCCTCGCATTGATTGTAGACATTCCTATTAACAAATGCAGATAAAAAGGATATTTTTTCTAAAATAGTCAAAGGATTGCTTTGTTAATCTTGAAAAAATTATCGCCTCTTAAAT